>JADBKC010000210.1 GCA_014896555.1 Caryophanales bacterium
AATTTTCAAGAAACAGAGACGGATGGCAGCAAAGTTGCCGCAGCCGGGTTAGTCCAGCCAGAATTTTAATTCGTCCCTTTTGGAATCCTTCTTTTTCAAGAGAATCTTTTGTCTCTTGACGAATTTTTTCTAAATATGCGATATACAGCTCTTTTTGATTTTTTGTAAGTTCAGATTCATGGACCGTTTCAATTTTATCAGGCAGCTCTTTCAAAACATCTTTTTTCACCCGACGCAAAATAAATGGTCTAACGACCTGCGAAATTTGTTCTGGTTCAAGATTGCGGAACGTTTTTTGATTTTTGAACAATCCCGGTAAGATCGCTTGAAAAATTGACCATAACTCATCAAGTGAATTTTCGATCGGCGTGCCTGAAAGTGCAAACCGTTTTTGCGCATTCACTTGGCGAACCGCTTGCGATGTCTTGGCCGCGTGATTTTTAATTGCTTGGGCCTCGTCTAAAATAAGCGTATCAAATTCTACCTTGCTGTACCAATCAATATCTTGCCTTAACGTCGGATATGAGGTAATCAGCACATCCGGAAGTTGAGGCCGCTCGAGAATTTCTTTCCGTTCATTCGGTGTGCCAAGTACAACATCAACATTCAGTTCCGGTGCGAATTTTATGAACTCGCTTTTCCAGTTGTAGACGAGTGATGCCGGCGCAACAACAAGAAATGGTTTCGAAACTTTCGCTTCCTTTTTCTCTGAAAGAATGAACGCGATTGCTTGCAGTGTTTTTCCAAGACCCATGTCATCTGCCAGAATGCCGCCGAGCCTGTAATGGGCTAATGATTTCAGCCATTGAAAACCGGTCGTTTGATAATCTCGGAGTGTTGCTTGAAGGGTTTCCGGTAATTGAAAGTCCATTTCTTCCGGGTTTTTTATAGACTGAAGGAACGTACGGAACGATTTCCCGAATTTTGCTTGAAGCTCGTTATTTCTAGTTAAAAGTTCATCAACCTGAAGCCCCCGGTAGATCGGCAACTCTATTTTTCCTTTTTCTAATTCGGTCCGGCTGATATTTAACTCGTTAATTAACTCAGACATTGCCTTATATTCATCTTTTTCTAATGATAGAAATGCACCGCCAGGTAATCGCACATATTTTTTCTTTTCAACGACCGATTGTAAAATATGGTAAATGTTTTCTTGATCGATTCCTTTCATATCGAAACTGACATCAAGGAGGTCACCGCTTGAATCAATATCAATTGATACGGCCGGCGACGACTGCGAAGGCAGGATTAACGACCTTACTGAATTTGTAAGATAAATTTCCGCCTTTTCTTCAATTCGGGGTAATGTCACATATAAAAAATCGTAAAGCTCCTCTTCCCCTTCCAAGTAAAGCTGTTTTCCGTTAAATTTTAGCGGAGCACTTTCGATCGTCTCCATCAATTCCCGCTCTTTTCCTGTATCGCGCATTAATATGAGCCCATTTTCAATTACATTGCTGTCATCCGCTTCAAAAGGATTTAAAATAAAATCCCCATAATGATATTCGATTTTTACCTCTAGCCGTTCGTCGTTTCCATCAACGAACACCTTCGCCCTTAGCGGCGGACTAATAATTTGATCCGAAATGGTTTCAGAGATTTCCATTTTGCCGATTTGATTTAAGGCAGGCATGGAATGAGACAAGAATGTTCCGACTTGTTCTTTCGAAATTGGAAGAAACCGGCCGGCTGATACCCGGTTCATAAACGTTGCCAATTGTTTAAACAAAGATTGTTGCGACGGCGATAGCTTGTACAATTCACCATTGTATTCAAGCCAGCCATACGTCTCAAAATATGAGGCCGAAAATAATTCGCCGAACTGGAGTTTAAAATCATTTGCAGAACCTTTTTCCAGCTTAAAAGAAAATGGTAATCCATCCACATTTACCTTTAGCTCACCATGAATTTCCGTGCCGATTTGAATCGAGCAATTTCTGGCTTTCAATTTCATAAAAAGTTCATCCGCAAAAGACGGCGGAATGGTCAATTCCCTCTCCTTATAAAACGAACCTTGCCAATAATAAGAAGCAGAATCCCGGTAAAGCTGTTCCGTCTTATGAATGTCTAAGAGCAGTTTGATGATTTCCATATCTTCTTCAAGAAACAGCTGCTCTGCCGGATCATACGTGAATTTTTTCGTAAAAAACATGCTTGTCTGGGATTCGAATTTTTCTAGGAATTCTCTGATGTTTTTTACAACATACAGCCGATCAACGCCGACTTTTAGTTCAATCGTAAAAAAATCCTTTTTCACTGACAAGGAACTTGTATTCTTATAAGCCTTGCAAAAATATTCGACTTTTAAAAGCTGTCTGGAAAGAGTCATACTCGATTCCGGATCAAAATGTTCATAGTTGGCTAAGAGTTCGATGAATTGTCCTGCAGCTTTGTATCGTTCTTGTTTCGGCCTGGTTGTCGGCTTTGATAGCATTTCTTTCTTTGCGGCGCCGCTTTCATTTATTTTTCCATCGGCAATTTTCAGCAAAACAGCGCAAACATGCTTACATTGAAAGTATTTGTCAAATGCGGGACAACCACATGTGCCTTGAATTTCACTATCAGTGATTTTCACGGCGACATCATACATTTCGGTTCCTGTCACTTGAGCAAAAAACAATTGCTTCACTGGATCAAACTCAAGACTCGTCACCCGACCTTGGTTGAAATAAGAAACACCGCGTTTATAGATTGTGCCGCTAAACATATCTTTTACATCTTGTTTTGTTAATTG
>JADBKC010000211.1 GCA_014896555.1 Caryophanales bacterium
AAAGCATTGTGATCATTTGGCAAGGATAGGTGGTCCAACGGAATGATAAACATGAGTATATAAAGCGGCATCGTCAGAAATACAAAAATGGCAGTAAACAAAGCTCTCCCCTTCAACGTTTTCTTTTGCAATTGATCACCAAGATGGCCGAAATAAGCAGACGTCATCCCGCCAATTTGAAAAATGGCATAAAGATAACCTGATGCAATCATGGCTGTTTCCAAACTGTATCCTTGCTGTTGAATTTTATAAATATATAAAGTTGGAACCCAAATGAGACTACCTGTTGCAATATTCATAAAGAATGCCTGCAAAAACAAAAACACGTTGCTGCCTTTTAGAAGAATAGCAGGGAGATGCTTGGCCTCTATGATGTAGTTGTAGGATTGACCATTTTTGATCAAAACTTTCAATTCAGGATCTGATTGACCTCTAGATGGCTCTTCTACAAAAAAGTAGAGGATAATGAGAAAAAAACCAATCAACCCGACGATCTCAAATGGCCATCTCCAGCTCGTATTGGTAGCCGTTATAGAAGCCATAAGAGATCCTAAAATACCTCCTAATCCTTGCGCCATTCCCCAAAGGCTCAACACCAGCCCCCGTTTTTGATAAGGGATATAATCGGTTAAAACACTGAACCCAATGGATGCAATACAGCCTAAACCGATTCCTGTTAAGATTTGAAATAGTAAGAGCTGCCTATAACTTTGGCTAATGGCGGTCAAAAAAACGGATATGACCCAAATAAATGTTCCAATGATGATCAATCTCTTCCGTTTATATTTTCCGGAAAGATAGCCCCAATAAACGGAAGAAATCGCTGTCACTAAAATATTAACAGCTGAAACAACCCCTAATTTCGCAACACCGACATCTAGATCATTTGCTATATAGCGAAATAGCGGTGGGAATAACCCAATGATGATATTGTCAAATGCAGCGAGGGAAATAAAAACAAATATCGTATAGATAATTTTCCATTTCGTACGTTTCAAATATAATGAAAGCTCCTTTGTCTAAAATTTTGATGATATGGTTTGCTTTAAGATTGTCCACACGAATTGGATTCCTTTAACATAAGATTTCTTATGTGCAGCAAAATGCGGCAGCTATTGACAACATGCATTTCCTTTCAGATTCGTACAGCCAATTGAAGTGCAATCATGCAAAAAAACTTCTTTGGCGTTTCAACAATATGATATTATATCTACAGATCATTTTAAACAAAAGATCATGGCTAAGGTTAATCCTTCTTTTTGCTTTTGTATTTATTAAACAGGGATGAATGCAAGACAGCCGTCTATTTTTTCTTTACATACTATTTGAATCAAGAACATATTTCTATTTTGGAAGTCTTTTTTAGTGAAAACACAGAAAGAACTCCGTTTTATCTTTGAGTAGTACAAATACTACTTTTGGGAATTCAAAAGTGTTTTCTTTTTTTGCTTGATCAAACTGGAAGAAAAATTTTAGTATTCTCCCTATCATTTATTGGTATGATTATATTATACAATGTGAAGAAAGGCTTGGTAAAATGGGCGTAAAAGTACTGATCATTTCCTCTGATCATACAGGTCATGGGCATAAAAGCATAACAGAATCTTTGTGCGAAAGGATCGCAATGGACCATGACATCGACATACATGTTGTAGATGGCTTCTCGCTTGGCGGACAAACTCTTCTGTCAATTGGCAAGTTATATGGACCGATCACGAGAAAAGCCGAAAATTTATGGAAGATGGTATATAATATATCGGCTGATAACCCAACAATAATTAACTATTTTATAGAAGGATTGATCAAAAATAACTTTCTGAAATTGTTGGACGAAGTAAAACCGGATTTGATTTTGTCGGTACACCCCAATTTTAATGGGTCGATTTTAAATATTTTAGAAAAACAATATATTAAAATCCCATTCATTACTCTTATAGCTGATCTTGTCAACATTAGTCCGCTATGGGCGGATAAGAGAGCTGATTATATTATCAGTCCAACGGTGGAAGCGGCCGATAAGTGTATTGAATATGGCATCCCAGCGGAAAATATAAAAATTTTAGGATTCCCGGTTCGATCTAGGTTTTTTAGAAATAACACCAATAAGAAAGCCAGCTACCAAAAGGGAGCACCTTTAAAATGCTTAATTATGAGCGGCGGCGAAGGTGTGGGAAATATGAAGAAAATTGCGGAAATTTTGCTTGATCATTTTGATTGCACCGTCAAAATTGTGGCAGGGAGAAATGCTAAACTGAAAACAAAGTTAGAGCAATCCCTTCTTCCCCAATACGGAGACAAAGTGGAGATTTATGGTTTTACGAAAAATATCCATGAACTCATGTTCGCATCCGATATTGTCTTTACGAGAGGGAGTCCTAATGTCATGTTTGAAGCAATTGCTTCCAATACGCCGATGATCATAACAGGTGCACTGCCTGGCCAAGAAGAGGATAATCCTTACTTTGCCGAAAAATCAAATTTGGGAGTAGTATGCAAAAATACAAACGATATCAAACAGACGATTGTCGAATTGCTTGAAAATGACGGTGAAAAACTAAATCATATTATCAATAGTCAAAGAAAATTCATTAATCCACATGCGGCTGAAGACATTTTACAGTTTGTTTTAGAGGTTAAAGACCATCAAATGGAAGCAGCTGCCAGTCTTTCTTATAAATAAAGTTCAACTAACCGGGTATATAGGGAGAGTTTGCCGCCTAGA
>JADBKC010000046.1 GCA_014896555.1 Caryophanales bacterium
GTGAGCCATCTCCTGCTTCGGCCAATTGTGGTCAGAGGCTCATCGAGTATTTTTCCATCCATAATGACCGTCTGAGGCTCTTTCACCGAAGCAACAGTCATGTTCAAATCTTTTGCCGTCAAAGGTTGATTTTCTTTCTTTAATAATACAGATAAATCCCCCGTTGGTTCTAATACCGCGAACTCCACATCAGATACTTGAAAAACATTCTTCTTTCGAAGCAATTCCAATAACTCATCTGTCGAGTATCTTTCCTTTTTTAAATTGTCTTCCATGATTTTTCCATCTTTAATAAATATCGAACCTTTTCCTTCAATAAAACCACGAAAGCCTTTGCTCTTTAAAGAAAGGAGACCCGCCAAAAAAGGGATAGCCGCACAAGTGATGATCGCTATGATCCCTAATGAGATTTTTTGCTCAAGTCCCGTCACAACCTCTGCTCCTATACTCCCGATGGTGATACCATTTACATATTCAAAAAAAGAAAGTTGAGATATTTGTTTTTTCCCCAGCCATTTTGTTATTAAAAAAAGGATAATCATAAACAATACGGACCGAATCACGACATCTAACCAATTGGGCACAACGCAACACCTCCATCAAAAGAATAGGTGATCTTAAAACCCTTTGTACTGAGTTTCTTCTCGTTCCAACTCTCCAACACGTTTTTTTATATCTTCCACCACTTCATGGACGATCATCATTGTTTCATGCAATGTTCGTTTCGATTCGTCATCTTGGGTGCGCAATGCTAAACTGGACAGGCTAGCTTCTACACCTTTAAGGCTGGCCATACATTGTTTCACTTCCGATGCAATGGTCATCTTATCTTATCCTCTCCTTATCCTATTGTTTAAGCCGATCCTAATAATGGCAGCACCAATATTTACGCCCTAACCCTTTTGAAGAAATGGCATTGTGGTCATTGCTGAAGATTCAATTGCTTCTAAAAACTGAAAAAATAGTTTCGTTTAAACTGAACATTGTGCTAACAGCCGTTCAAGCGATACCCTCTTTTTCCGAAGAAATAAATGTATCTAAAATAGACCATTAGATAAGAAGATACTCTTTATTGTTCGTCTCCGTATTCAATTGACACGGCATGTGCGATACACGGAATGGTTTCGTTTTGCTGAAAAGATAAGGGTGATAACAAAGCACCTGTTGCCACCACTAACATTCGTTTTAATTCTCCTTTTTTCATACGGTTTAACAAATGGCCGTAAACGACCGTTGCGGAACATCCTGCTCCACTAGCTCCAGCTAAAACAGGCTGCTCTTCCCGGTATATCATGAGCCCGCAATCTTGATACTGTTCTTCACGGATAGGGGTTCCGTGTTTTTGAAATAGTTCAAGTGAAATATCATGTCCAATTTGACCGAGATCTCCCGTTACAATTAAATCATAGTAAGAGGGGTCAAGATTTCGTTCTTTTAAATGAGCCTCTATCGTATCAACAGCCGCTGGGGCCATTGCTCCTCCCATATTAAGCGGATCGGTCATTCCCATATCAATGACACGACCAATCGTAGCGGATGTGACTCGAGGGCCATCTCCGGAATTACTTAACAAAGCAACTCCAGCACCTGTTACCGTCCATTGTGCAGTAGGCGGTTTTTGTCCACCGTATTCCGTTGGATAACGGAACTGTTTTTCAACCGCTGCATTATGACTAGAAGCACCAGTTAACAAATATTTGGCCCCGTTATTATTAACAATATAGGCACCAAGAGCTAGTCCTTCCATCGAGGTTGAACAGGCTCCAAACAATCCGAGAAAAGGTACTCCCAGCGTTCGCATAGCGAAACTAGTAGGTGTAATCTGATTAATTAAGTCTCCCCCTAGGAAAAACTGAATTTGCTCTTTTTGAAGACCGGCTTTTTCGATGGCTTTTTGACAGGCTTCTTCTAAAAGAACCTTGTGGGCTTTTTCATAAGAATCTTGCTCTAACCATAAATCGGAATGGAGCAGATCAAAATCTAAAGCCAGCATTCCGTTCGCCTCAAAAGGTCCCCCAACTGTTCCTGTTGAGATAATGGCGGGCTTTTGTTCGAAAACCCAAGTACGATGCCCCGTCAACATCAAAAACCACCTCGCTTTTTAAGAATCATTTCGTAAAACATTGGAATAGCCTGCCCGATAAGGCAAGCTTCATGACAGTATTTCAGTACAGGTCTCTCTTTTTATCTGTTTCAGATATTCGGCATATTCTAAATAATATCCAATTGTTGTTTTGCCATTTTGGTATATGTGCAAATCACGTTTCCGTCTAAAGTTGTTAAAAAAGGTTGGTTGATCCAACCAACCTTTTTTGTCTTACTTGTACATTATTGTTGTTTGTATTGTGGTTCTTCTTGTTCAATTTGTTGAACACGAGAAGAGAGACTATCAACAAGTTGCTGTGTTTGTTTAGCGGCATCTTGATAAAGCTGTTTTGCTTGTTGATTATCGGTGCCTAGTGCAAAGGTTTCAAAGCTCGCTTGTGCACTTTTTAATCCAGCTAAAGTTTGCTTCACTTGACTGATGATTGTCATGGGTGACTCCTCCTTGATTGTTAATTACACTTTTAGAATGATAAAAAAGATCTTTTTTTATGTTTTCTAATTTTATCCATATATTAAGGATCATTCATTGGTTATATAGGTTTATTGTCCTATTAATTCCATATCAATTTGTAAAACTAGGTTAAATATGTAACTACCTGCGGCCAATCGCAAAGATTTCCAAAAAGACCTAAACAGGCAAAGATAATGACCTAATATGAGGAAGGATAGGCTCTTTTTTATAGATCGGGCATTGCATGTAAATGAATCAGACAGTGTCCCTAAAATGTAGATTAAATACGTATATCAAGACAGGAAGGACTGAATATGGGGAAGTGCTGGAGAAGGATGAAAATAAATACTAAGACGCAGAGTTTCTTTTTGTCCACTGAAAAATATAACGCCAAAGAAAAAAATGATGGGGAATAAAGCAAATGAAATATTAGGTTCGGAGACGGCTTCCATCTTATCGTATGTTCAGGCTTGGACAAAAGTGTTGTCAAGATATTCAAATTTCTGTAAAAAATGAAAAAAGCTGTTTAGAAACGCTAAACAGCTTTTTAAACAGTTTTTCTTTTTTTGCATCTTTTATCTTGATCACCAATGGCTGTACTGCTACACCCCACAATCAGGTTGATTTTATTCCTTTTATATCCAAAAGTAAAAAATATCTGTTATAACCGGTTACATTTTGTTACATATAATAAAGTATATGTCCCAATAGTGTTGACTATAAATTTGTTAAATGTTAATGTCTCGTTTTTGGAAAAAGATAAATGTCACCATTAAAAATATAATGTAATACACCGCCAGAGTGAGTAAGGATATTGGCAATGTAACGTCTTGCAGTATTCTATCTTGAAGAGCATAAACAGTTAAATCCAAATGGGGAAAAATTAAAAATTTTGCCCAAGTGTATTTTTCTGCTAATAGTACCATGACACCACCTAGTGTTGAAGATAGGAACAAAACAAATATTCCGATACCAACTGCCAACGCTTGGCTTCTAAATAAAGTAGATAACATGAAAGCAATCGTTATGGTAATCAATAGACCGGGTAAATAATACAATGTCTTTAAAAAGAACTGTGTTCCCACAACTGTTACCTTTTGACCTTCAAGACTCGTTTCAATAATTTTCGAGTTAAAATCCCCGTTTCCGAATAGTACTAATCCAACTATATATCCTGCCACTATGAGAATAACTAATAATAACAAGGAATAAATCAATAGTGAAATGTATTTGGACAGAAGAATGGACCATCTTTGATGAGGCCTGATTAATAACTGTTTGATTGTTCCATCTGCAAATTCAGAGGATACACTGGCACTGCTAACAATGACCGCAAACAGAGTTACAAGCATAGTCATCCCTATCACAGTTCCATTCAAAAAATGCCAATTGCTGACTGCATTTGGATTTATATTTTCATCCAAATAGACTTGCTTTTGCTGTATTTGTTTATTAATCAAATCCTTATCTTCTTTTGGAGCCTTCACCATATCTTTTTGTAATTGATTCAATTCTTTTTGAGTCTCTTCTCGCCAATTCTTGCTCGGTTTTTCATATATTTTTTGTTGAATTACACCCCCTATAACCACAGCTAAAATTAGAATCAAAATATATACCCAATTAGACTTTTTCTCAAAGATCTTAACCATCTCATTTTTAATAAGAGAGAACATTCGTTTTTACCTCCTGATTACCTTTGCCGGTTAATTCTAAGAAACGATCCTCAAGCGTGGTGGCTGCCAGATTAATTCCATAAACATTTATATGATTTTTTACTAATAGTTGATTAGCTAATGCAATTGTCTCTTTATCCATGTTTACTGAAAACTGTTGTCCACCTACCATTTTCAATTCAGTGGCCAAATCATTTTCTCGGAAAAGTTGTACTGCCGCTTTTACATCACTTACCTCGAAAACCACATTTCGTACAAATTGACCCTCCTCATTAAGGGATTCATGCATAGAAGAAATATGAATCAGTTTGCCATGTTCAATAATGGCAAATCGGTCACACATTTGTTGCATTTCTGATAATAAATGAGAAGAAACGATTACAGAGATCCCGTTTTTCGTTAATGATCGTAAATAGTTCCTAATCTCTCTAATGCCCTGAGGATCTAATCCATTTGTTGGTTCATCTAATATAAGTAAAGATGGGTTATGTAATAATGCTTGGGCCACTCCTAATCGTTGCCTCATTCCAAGTGAATAGGTCTTTACTTTTTGATGAATAGCCTGCTCAAGACCTAATAATCTTGTAACCTCCATAATACGTTCTTCAGTGACATTTCTTGCCATATTTGCATAGTGCTTTAAATTTTTATATCCGCTCATATATTTATAAAATTCCGGATTTTCTACAATTGCTCCAATTTCACTCATTGTCTCCTTAAATTGATTATCCAAATTGAGGCCATTCACGAAAACACTGCCTTTTGTTCGCCTTATCAAGCCGAGTATCATACGTATGATCGTCGTTTTTCCTGCTCCATTTGGACCAAGTAATCCAAACACTTCTCCTTTTTCAACGACAAAACTAACATCATCGACGATCAATTTATTTTTTATCTTTTTTGTTAAGGATCGTACTTCTAGCGCCTTAACTGCCATTTTCTCTCCCTCTTTCTCACTTTTTATCTTTTCTACTTAAAACCAACATTAGTACCCATATTTCCTTTGACTGATATTAAAAATGAAAACAAAACCCATAAAGCCATCCTTAGAAGGGGAATCAAAAATACTTTTTTACATAGTTAAGAATTTTCAAAAATAAAAAGAGCTATCAAAGATTCCTAACTGACAAATATAGTAACTTAATCTACTTTTCTTTCGCTTCGCGCATTTTACTAAACAGTACCAGAATTAAAGGCACCACAATAAGCCTAATAATAAACGCTTTTGTTTCCCCATGCCTTAAGTCTGAGAAATACCCCCAGACGATGGATAAAATGATCCCGAAAATGAGTGGTGGTAGTATAGATTTCAAAAATACCCTCTCCCTTTTAATCTGTCACAGATTATTTATTTAGACATAATACCCACGATGAAATTTTACTCCTTCTATATAAACATCCTTTTTAAATATATTAATTTATTTATCAATTTTATTCAAGTTATTTTTAATAAAATTAAATTTCGATTTTATTATCTTCATTAAACAAATTTACCTACGCTACTCATGAATGCCTAAATATACATGAGACTACATTAAAAGCCTTTTATTATTTTCATGTTTTTCTCATTCTTGGCAAACCATTGATAATAACAAATTGCCATTTCTTTTGGGATATCTGAAATTTTTGACACTTGAATTGATTTAGAACGTGTAGAAATTTCAAGAGAAGCGAGGCCAAACTTACGCTGTAATACTGATTCCGTCACTTTTAATTCTTCAATTTTCATTCGAGTTGTTATAAATAATTTTGTTGAAAAAGATCCACTTTGAATTTGGATAAAGGGACCACTAAGCCTGTAACCACTAGATATACCGCTTAATAGCTGTGAAGTATTCATAAGAACCAACAAAGCAATTGGAATATACCAGAGTTTTGGCCAGAAGTAGAACATCGCTACGGCCACTATCCAAATATAGCTAGACCGCACTAATTTTACAAAAATAGCAGACCGAGGAAGATTCACCATTTCTGTTTCAACTTTAAATGTCGGCAAAATCTCACATATCAATTGTAAAGCTCTATTTTTATCTATGAATGGAAATAGTATATTGGCAGTTTTCATCTCCTTATCATCCCCATCACCTGTGTTTACAATTCTCACCTCCACAATCCCCATCATTTTTTTTAGAAATTTTGTATTCAACATGATGGCTTCAACTTTTTCCTTTGGAATTGAAAATTCAGTCTGATGAAACAAACCTTTTTTTATAAAAATTCGCTCATTATCAGAAGTAACTTCGAAATTTCTATACCGAATATAATTCCTTCCCCAACCATAAGCAATCGATAACATCAAAAGGGCAAAAATACCAAATGCTGTTAACCACCAAGATTTTTGGAAGAAGGAGAGGACAGCATCTATATATCGATCTACTGAAAAAAAATCATTTATATTCGAATAAATGGTATAAAGTACCGAAATAAAAATAAGCAAATTGAGCGATGTAACGGAAGCCACAAATATTTCTTTAGAGGTCATTTCATAATGCTTCTTTCTCGAGGAATGTTCTGGTATGTTTGCTTCTATTGTCTGTACATTTGGCCTACTCAAATCTTTATGTAAGAAATCGGCATGACGAAAATACTTTTGTATTCGTTCGGCTTCTTTGTAGGTGAGCATTTCAAGTTTAACAGAGGATTTATTTCCAGTTGCGCCTGTATCCAGTAAGAGAGATGTAAGCCCGAACAAACGATGAAAAAAAGGTGTATTCCGACTAATACCCTGAATCCGCACCAATGGAATATAACGACTTTCCCTGATAAATCGTCCTTCATGAATGCATATTTCTTTTTCTGTAAATAAATACTCAAAATGGATCCATTCTAGAAATATCGAAACGACTTTATAAATCAAATAAAGAACTCCTGCTAAAACTGCGAATTTTAAGAAAATAGAATCAGAATCTGAACCTATATAAATAATAAAAGTAATTACAAAAAGAACCAATTCCTTTATAGACTTGGCAATCGAATAAACTATCCATAGTGGATGTATTCTACGAGCTTTGTCATATGTTGTTTCCCTGTCCATGAATGAATGGAACCCCCTTATTATTCATTGGATTCACTAATTCCCGCAAAAATTGCAATCTTCTCCCGTAATTCCGCTGCTTTCTTTTCAGGAATAGCTGGTATTTCATGCACAGAAGCCATTGTTCCTATCTTGATCGTGGACAAACCAAATTTTCGTAACAGTGGTCCTTGATTCGTATTGACATATAGCACTTTCGTCATAGGTATGATTAAATGAGTTTTCTTTAATACTCCCCCATACTTCAATTGTATATATTTCTCGTCGACTTCGTAGCGCCAAGTTCGCTGTCGGTAAATAGGTACAATCACTATTTCAACTATGGAGAAAATAATGAGAAGAATCAAAAGAATATAGAGAATAAGACCTATCCAACTTTTCCACGCATAATATTGCTGGAAATACAGAAGAATGAATACGATACAAAATGCGATGAAATACGTGATTGCATCACTTATTCGCCACATCTTCACAGCATTTGGTGAAATTTGTTGCTTTGGTTCCTTTATCATCTGAGTCATAATCTCCTTCTTTCTGTCTTTAGGGAATCAACTATTCAATTCAAGAAAAATGTACAATAAAACAAGTTTGAGAAAAGATACAATGTACTAAATCTCTCACCATTACTTAAAGTTTTGATAAATTCAATACAAACTTTTAGTGTAGAAGTTTCTTGAAACCGATTTCGCTCCCCTCCTAAATGGACTTTATATGTAATTATAAAACTCATTGTTTTTATAAAAGAAAAATAAACTTTTAGAATTTAGATAGTTATTTCAGCTTGTTCTTTCACGTTTTTCGGTTTCTTAATGAACGTTGTTCAATTGTTCAATAGAAATTTATTAATATTCCAATATTCAAACTAAAAAGTGCGGTATAAAAACGGGCACCCTCCCTCAAGGTAATGTATTATAGCTTTCCATTTAAAAATTATAGTCGAGGAAAAAATTTTTATGTTTGATTTTTTTATAAATATTGATAAAATTATGTGAATTTTGTAAATAAATAAATAATTCAAATATTTTATTGACTTTATTTGACAACTTACGTTAATATTCATTTTGACAAGCTTACCCAGAAATCACAAAAGGAGGAAAGGAGGGATAAAATGGCTACTTTTTTGAAAATAGTTGCACAATTAGGTACTAAAGCTGCTAAGTGGGCTTGGGCCAACAAAGGGAAAGTTTTAGATTGGATCAGAGATGGTATGGCAATCGAGTGGATTATTGACAAAATTAATGACATTGTAGGTTAATTGATAAATTTTTAGGTTCGTAAAATAACATAAATACTGCCTATAAATCATTCTTAATCGGGGTAGGTTGTCAAAAAATACTAATGGGAGGAATATAAAATGGCTACTTTTTTGAAAATAGTTGCGCAATTGGGAACTAAAGCTGCGAAATGGGCTTGGGCCAACAAAGGAAAAGTTTTAGAATGGATCAGAGATGGTTTAGCAATTGACTGGATTATAGATAAAATTAATGACATTGTAGGTTAATTGTAAAATGCATAAGTTCATTGAAAAAAATACAGGTTTTAGTATAGGTCAATTGTTAAGGTTGGGATAGGAGAATATTTTCCGAATATTCCCCACCCCATAGGACACTTTTAAAGAAAGAAAGAGCTGCCACTCTTTCTTTCTTATTTAATATGCAATAATTCCACCCTGATTGTCAATATCTCGATACCATAAAGAGTTTTTTTAAATATAGATGTTCATAATACTTTCTTCATTTTAAAGATCCTTGGCTTTTATTTTCTCTAATTCTTTTTTTCTTTTCTTAGATAAAGATTCTCTTCCCTTAATCCATCCTGAAACAAGAAGCACTGTTCCTCCTAATAAAGCGGCAAGTATTGCTCCCCTTGAACTTTCATGGAAAATATTACTCATATATGCGTATACAAAAAATCCAATATAAAGTAAAGGTAATATGGCACCTATGAGTACATGCCCTCTTTTAGATATTAAATATTGAAAAACTAAAACCAAAACAGCTATCAAGAATTGTAAGCTATATTCCATATTCATTCTCCCTTTTCCTCTTTGTATTTATCAATAATTATTTTTGCAACATCTAAACTTATACGTTCATCAATCACAAAATTTTTAATCATGTTTATAAACTCGACGTCCTCTTCCTTACTATGTAATTCAATTTTTTGTATTAATTTGTCTAACATCGTACGTACAGTAGGATAAGATACCCCATAAATACTTGCCATTTTTTTTAAAGAACCTGAATTCAAAATAAATTTTCTTATAAACTCTAAAGATTCTTTATCTAGAGATAGTACCCAAGATGGAATTTCATCTCTTTCCATAAAACCACCCTTTCTTTAATTATATTAAATTATTTTTTGATTTTATTCAAGTATTTTTTAAAATAATTAATATAATCATTCAAAAACTTATTCTTGTTATTGGAATACATTAGCTTTCCAAACTTTTATTAAGCAGTATATTTTTTCAAAATCACTGCGCTTAACATGGAGTGGAGTACATCTGGTTGCCTTAAAAATCTTGTGGTTCATGCCTTTCAAAAGCATAAAGTAAAGCTTTACCTATTCCCTTCCGTGTAGGTTTGGAAGTTTGTCCAAATTCCACCTGCATTTGTTCGCCCATTTCACTTCTGGAACCTGCTATAAGACGATGTTCGCTATTCTTTTGGATATTGTTATCCTCATGAAGTTCCCGTACAAAAGCTCGAACGGTGCTTTCCGCTATCTGTAACGATGGATATTTTTCTTTTAGCCCATCTTCCACTCGTTCAGTTGCCATATCCGGATGTTCTTTTAGCCAAGATAAGATTTGCTTTTTATAAGAATCTAGCTTTTTAGCTCTTGTTTGAATGGCATCAACCATTCTGCCAGTTCTTGTTGACTTTTTTCAATACTGATAAAGAGTAGGTCTTGAGATCTTTAATTGTTCAGCTACTATTGAATTGCCAACCCCCCTGTTCTAATTGACGAATTTTCATGCTGATTTTTTTAAGTCATGAATGATCTTAACAAGGACGGAGAAATATTTTAATTGATTTGGATTAGATGAGAGGTGATAATCCCCCTCTCCCTTTTTATTAAGGTAAATAGTGTTAAGATTTATATATCGAAACTGTTATTTCTAGTTTAGCAGCCACAGGCTCAAGCTTCTATAGAATATGCCAATGGTGCCGCAGAGAAATGCCAAAACAACAAAAAAGCTGTTTAGAAATTGGCTAAACAGCTCTGACGACTTCTCCGATAAAGTCATCCAAAAACCAGTTGATATGAGAATTAAGCCAACACTTTTGACTGATCATCGTTATGAAAAAAGCTTTTCATGGCGTGGAAGACATCTTCTTTCTGCTTTAAGATAAAATAACGGAATTTTTCGTCTTTGATGTTTTTATAAGCGGACATTAATGTGGAATGGCGGCTGTACTGATTGACTTCTCCATAACCAAACATATTGGACACTGCCATGATCTCTTTGACGAGTTTGATGCACCTGGCGTTATCGGAAGTCAAGTTATCCCCGTCAGAAAAATGGAAAGGATAAATATTATACCGGGAAGGATGGTACTTATCCTCGATTAGTTCCAGCGATTTTCGATAGGCAGAAGAACAAATCGTTCCCCCGCTTTCGCCCTTGGAAAAAAACTCTTCTTCTGTTACAACTTTAGCTTCTGTATGGTGGGCAATAAACTCTATTTCCACCGTTTCATATTTCGTTCGTAAGAAGCGGGTCATCCAGAAGAAAAAACTCCTAGCCATGTATTTCTCCCAAACTCCCATAGATCCGCTTGTATCCATCATGGCAAGTACAACTGCTTTTGAATGAGGCTTTTGCACTTCATTCCAAGTCCTAAATTTCAAGTCTTCCGGAATAATCGGATGGAATTTTGGTTCACCCTTTAATGCGTTTCGCTTAAAAGCAGTGAGCATCGTTTTTTTCTTATCAATATTCCCCATTAATCCCGTTTTGCGTATATCGTTGAATTCAATTTTTTCAACGGTATGATCATCTTGTTCCTTCTGCTTTAAATTAGGAAGTTCCAGTTGGGCAAACAACGCTTCTTCCAAATCAGCCAAGGAAACTTCTGCTTCATAATAATCCTCTCCCGGTTTGTCTCCTGCACCTTGGCCTTTTCCAGGTCCTTGTTCGGCACTGCCATCCCTTGCAATGACATCTCCTACTTTGCTGTCTCCGTTTCCTTGACCGACGTGTTTGTTCTTGTCGTCATTATAGCGGATTTTATATTCATCTAATGAACGAATCGGTATCTTCACTACATCCCTGCCATTGGATAAAATAATGCTTTCTTCAGTAATTAAATCAGGCAAGTTATTTCGTATAGCTTCTTGCACTTTCTCTTTATGACGCTGTTGATCTTCATACCCTTTCCGATGGAGGGACCAATCTTCTTTTGAAATCGCAAACTGATGGTTATCCATCTGATTCATTTTCTCCCCTCCTAAAATGGTTTTCACTTTTTTCACAATATTGCATACAATATGATGACTGTCATAATCAAAGCCCTTTCATTCTACAGGTTGATTACTTTATCCTATGCAGGAAAAAGTAAGAGTTGACTAAAAGATCATACAATAGGGGAAAAACTATGTTGGACAAGACAATCGCATAAGATGCAACCGATTGACCATTTTCCATTTTCATAACTAGCTTGTTTCCAGAGGCCTCCTCTGTAAAAGAAACGTGTTATGTACGATAACACATTACGATTCCAATAATATTATGATGTTATAAAGAGTACAGCGGCTGTTCTCCCTTCATATTCTTCTGTAAAAAATACCAGTAGCCAACATGACTAAAGATTCTGCGCAAGGTAACAAATTTAATTGGTTTTACATAGAGTTAAGCTAACCTACTCTCGATTATTCCGTACCATTCCAAAATTATAGTAAGTAAACGAATACTTGCTCCAAACTTTAGTTTATTCAAAATAAGTTCTATATGGGAAAGGCATACGGTGCTACCCGTTTTGAATAGCACCATAACTTTATTTTAAAAATCCGCCTTCCACCAGCATTTGTTTAATTTCCTCTTTTGTCATCAAAAGATCTTTAGAACAATAATTTCCTTTTACAGGTAAACAATCAGAATAAGATTGTTTTAACCCTGGCATGTTGATCGTAGGAAGAACAATTAAGAAGTCTTCATCATAGACGACTGTATTCTGGCTTTCATGTTCAGAAATAAGAACTTCATGGAATCTTTCTCCCGGTCTAGCCCCATATTCGACAATGCTGACATCTTTCTTCCCGGACTCTTCTATCAACACTTCAGCCAAATCTAGAATTCTCCATGCGGATGATTTCATGACAAAAATCTCTCCACCTTTTCCTTCCATTGCTGCCTTTAATAACAACTTGATCGCATTTTGCCGGGTTAAGAAGAAACGAGTCATTCTTTTATCCGTAATTTTTATCTCTTTCGTTTGTATTTGATTCATAAATAATTGAAGCACACTTCCATTGCTTCCTAGAATATTCCCACTTCTTATACAAATAAATCGTGTATCCGAACTGATCTGATTCGCATAAACCATTAATTTTTCACCGATGGCTTTTGTCATCCCGTAAAAGTTAATGGGATCTGCTGCTTTATCGGTTGATACGTTGATGACCTTTTTTACTCTATTTTCTAATGCAGCCTCAATCACGTTTTGAGTACCCATCACGTTTGTTTTCAAAGCCTCGAGAGGTTGTTCTTCACAAACAGGGACATGCTTTAAAGCAGCTAAATGAAACACATAATCTACACCTTCAAAAGCTTTGACTAATGCTTCCCTATCTCGAATATCACCAATGCAAAAGCTTAATCGATGGTCTTCAATCGTTCTGCTCATCTGTACTTGACTGGCTTCGTTTCTGGATAAAACGATGATCTTTTTAGGATTTAGCGGTAATAACTGGTGTATTAGCTCATATCCCCATGAGCCTGTCCCGCCGGTCACTAAAATCACTTTATTTTGAAACATCTAATTGACCTCCTGATAGATTCATTCTAGATGAAACACCTGTTATTGTTTCAGGCTACTGTTCTGTTTAGGAATCTCCATTCTTGTTACGGTAGAATTGTCCAGTATTTAGTCCTTTATTTTCCGCTCAGTTGAACTCCATCGAACATCATTTTCCAAAAATGATCATTCGCATTCCAAATGTCCCGATTCGGAAGTTCAACCACGCTGACTCTCTCTATAGGCCAATTTTTTTCGGTCAGGCCGCTGACATCGGTATGATTGACGATGAGTATTCGAAAATCATGTTTCACCATTTTGGATAAAATGGACTCAAGCTCTAAGACCTCTTCAAACGTGCCTTCTGTTCGAACAAAAAGGATCCGTTTGCTGGTCTCCATTTTCTCTAAAAAGCGCTTAATCCGTCTATCAAACTTTTCTCTAACTTCAGGGTAAGTAGCCAAATGGGTGGGTGTATTTTGAGATGCTTTAAAATCATGGCTGGAAATTATATGATAGGCATCATCCGATAAACTAAGATGCTTTTCCGTGCTGTAAATTCCTGTAGAGTAGCCTATAAATCTCAAATTAGGCAGTTCCATAAATCCGACAAAACGATTTTTCAAAAGACGATTGACATCCGACAAAGAAGGAGATGCCATCCAATCTAACACTCCCGAAAAAGGTCTTAAATGATTTTTCTTAAGCTGAATAGCTGTCAAACAAAGATCCCCTAAACTAAATACGGCGTCATAAGTACCTTTTATATCTTCTAAACTCATATTTCCATCTCCTTAAAAAAATGAAAACGAAT
The DNA here is from genome assembly GCA_014896555.1 of Caryophanales bacterium. Lineage (GTDB taxonomy): Bacteria > Bacillota > Bacilli > Bacillales > DSM-4216 > Bacillus_O. The sequence continues at coordinate 14,042 of JADBKC010000046.1, forward strand.
CTCCAATGTGATGTTCCCTAAAACACTGCATCGCTCATTTTTATTTCCTCAAATTTCTGAAAACAACAATTGAAAGCTTTTCCAACTCGAAACCAGAAAAGACAAAACTTTTTCTATTAACCTGTACATAGTAAATTCCGAAAAAGGATAAAGTGAGAGGGCAAAAACACGAACGATCAAAAAATGTGTATTTATGCAAGGTATAGGAAGTCAACAAGGAATACGAAATTTGTATGGAATCATTCCAAGGGATCGTCCATTATCATCTTTTGTATGAACATTGTGTTCCAAATTTGTTATCGCTGGACAAAAATGTCGGCTTCCTGAACTGTTCTACTGATAGTTTGAATCTAGTCATCATTCATGCATGAAAAGGTATAAGTTTCAGTCAATCCATTGAAAATATCAACCTGCGGATTCCATTGCAGCAATTGGCGCGCTTTTGTATGATCGAGGCAGCTATGTTTAATATCGCCTGGTCTTTCATGTGTATAGGCCGTCTCAATGGGGGAGCCGGAAATTTGCGTCAGCATTTTTACTAATTGATTGACCGATGTTCTTCTAGCGGTGCTGACTTGAATCGTTTCCTGATTCCCTTTTTCCACAGCAGCGATATTCGCTTGAACAACATCTTTTACATAAATAAAATCACGCGTTTGTTCACCGTCACCGTGTATCATGAAAGGCATTCCTTTTTTGATTCTGTCTAAAAAGATCGCGACGACTCCCCCTTCTCCTTTTGCTGATTGTCTAGGTCCGTATACGTTGCCATAACGGAGAATGGTGTAGGAAAGACCATAAAGCTGATGAAATAAGCGGATATACGACTCAGACGTCAATTTCGATAAACCGTAGTAAGAAATGGGCTTTGTCAAGTCCTCTTCTGAAATCATCTCTTTCTGTAAATTCCCGTAAACCCCGGAGGTAGAGGCAAAGATCACTTTTTTCACAGAAGCCTCATGACAAGCCTCCAATATATTGATGGTTCCATTAATATTCACGTCAGCATCATATTTCGGTTCGCGGATCGACCGTCCTACATTTGCTTGAGCTGCCAGATGGAATACGACATCTGGTTTTTCTCGCAATATAATTTTTTTAGCCTCTTGACTGCGTATATCTTCGGTATGAATGACGGAAAGCGGATGTACGTTTTGCAATTGTCCAGATATTAAGTTGTCCAATACATGCACCTTTGCCCCTTGAAGAATAAGTTCTTCAACAAGATGAGAACCGATAAAGCCAGCCCCTCCAGTCACAACAGCCTTCATTGTGTATTCTCCTTATAACGTTTTTATCATCGTATGAGGCTTAGAGAAAAGTGGTACAAGGGATCTGCCTTATATGAATAAAAATGGTTTGCTGTAATGTATAAAAGAAGGAAGTTGTACAAAGTGCATGATGGATTCCGTAAAACACGATGGATTGAATCGACAAAATAGAAAGGCTTGCTATGGAGGAAAAGACTTTTTAGGAAACCGTTTTGCTGCTGAGGCAATACGGAAATGTCAAAATGGGACAATTCAGAATCTCGTACAATTCTTAATTAAGTTTCATTATCGGCAATTGTTAACACTCCATCTATAAGGGATGACACTAAAATGGAATGTCACTAAAACATTTCTACTCTATTTGATTTCCCTCATGGTGTAGATCGTATCTCTCTAAATTATGGAATCTTATATTCAAAGAGTAGAACATTTGCCATAGTATTCTCCTTTTTTATTAGATAAACGGCTTCGCTTTCTATTATATTTGATGATTCTACCTATCAACTTGAACGATGAAATGATAAATCCAACTATTATATCTACCCTTACAAATCCTTGATGCGAGAATAATATGTTAAAAAAAGGAGGAAGATTATCTATGGCAAGTACAAAAACATTTGTGAACACTAGCCCAGCCACTTTACAGATCACTCTCTTTATTCGTGAAGGAAATGAACCATTCAACCAAGACGGAACCGTTTCCTTAACGCTCGATCCAGGAGAAACAGAGGTCGTTACCTTTGGCAACGATCAAAACTCTTTTCTAAACGGGATTTTATTTTTCACCATTTTCGGAGGAGACCTCTATAGCAAAATTCAATTTGTCATCGAAAAAGGAAGTGAGCTTGACAACCTTCTGAATACAAACAGTATCATTACGATCACCAAAAACCAAACTGACTACGAAATGTCCGGAAGCAATCCATCCCCTGCGCAATAACAGACCTATTTTTATGTCTGGACACAATGAAAGATTCCTAACATTTTCCAAGAATTTACCCAAAAGAGTGAATGATGATCATTCATGCAAAAAAGCAAAAAAGGCCCGTTCTCACTATAAAAGTTGTGCGGGCCTTTTTTGTATCATTTTTTATAATTAACGTGGCCATTTGAAAATTCATTTTTGAACCTTTTCTCACCTAAATTTTTTGAGTAACCGTATGGACAAATTCATTTACATTGATCGTCTAGTACGAGTGGATTTAACTGACATTCCTTATCACACGGTTAGGCAGCACATAGTCTTTCGGCAAAGATTTTTTTATAGGTTCCCAAATCTGATGATCCACAAACACTTCTGGGGTTGACAATGGATTTGAAAACAATGAGTTATAGAAATCTCCGCTCATAGATTGAAAGAGTTCTTTTGTCGCAGGGTTAAGCAGCACATAGTTTTCTGGCAAAGAATTTTTAATAGGTTCCCAAACTCGATGATCCACAAACACTTCTGGGGTTGTCAACGGATTTGAAAACAAAGGGTTATAGAAATCTCCACTCATTGGTTGAAAGAGTTCCTTTGTCACAGGATTAGGCAGCACATAATTTTCTGGCAAAGAATTTTTAATGGGCTCCCAAACCTGATGATTCACAAACATTTCTGGGGTTGACAATGGTTTAGAAAACAAAGAGTTATAGAAATCTCCGCTCATAGGTTCAAAGATATTGATTATCACAGGATTAGGCAACACATAATTTTCTGGCAAAGAATTTTTAATAGGCTCCCAAACTCGATGATCCACAAACACTTCCGGAGTTGGCAATGGAATTGAAAATAAAGAGTTATAATAATCTCCGCTCATAGGTTCAAAGATATTGATTGTCACAGGGTTAGGCAGCACATAATCTTTCGGTAAAGAAATTTTAATGGGTTCCCATACACGATGATCCACAAACACTTTTGGGGTTGACAATGGATTTGAAAATAAAGAATGATAAAAATCTCCGCTCATGGCTTGAAAGAGATCTTTCGTAGTGGGTTTAGGCAGTACTTTTTCTTGAGGAAATGATGTTTTCGCTTGTTCCGCTAACCGTTGATCCAAAGATCTGCGAGGCCATGGCCAAATCTTTTTCCATTTTTCCTTCCCTGCTGTAAGCCACCTGAGCAAAGAACGTTTAATGAATGTTATCAGCCGAGACATTCTCTTCGTCCTTTCTCCTTTTAGAAATAGCGTTTTCGTAAACATCCAACACATTTTGAACCCCTTTATCTAAATCCCAATGATTCATTCCCCATTTTTTAGCATTGGAACCGAGAGTCTTCCTGTATTTTTTATCGTCTAGCAATACATTCAAATTGTTGCATAAAGCCTCTGTGTCTCCTGCCGGTGATACGATCCCTGTCACCCCATGCTCCACTATTTCTGGCAATCCTCCTACATCGCTAACAATCACAGGCTTTCCGGCAAGTTGGGCTTCTATTACTGATAAAGGTTGGTTTTCCAAGAGACTTGGAAGAACAAAGATGTCTGAATGAGACAATAAAGAAGGAATATCCTCTCGATTTCCAAAAAAATATATGTCTTCTTCTAAGCCTAAGGCCTTACTTTGGACTCGTAACTCTGATTTCTTGTCTCCATCTCCCACAATCCAACAAACCCAGTCATTTCGACTTTCTTTTAATTGACTGAGAGCAGATATGAGATGATGAACCCCTTTCAGTTCCACAAGCCGCCCTGTAAAAATGATCACTTTCTTGTCGACTGGACGTTTAATAGGGGATTTCTCCTTCATTCGTTTCACGAATTTCTTTATATCGTATCCATAGTGGAATACTTTGATTTGTTCATCAGGAACATGGAACTCTTTCGTTAAAATATTCTTTAACCAATTATTAGCTACAATCGTAAATTCAGCAGATGTTGCCCCACTATGTTCAAGTTCATCAAAGTATGCCCGAGCCATGTGAGAAGTTGGGGATTTATGAATAGTGGATAACTGATGTCTAATTTCATGTGCTACACTACCATGAAGAGTAGCGACCAATGCGGATCCTTTCGGTCTCACTCGTTGAATACTTACAGTTGAAATAACATCTTGTGTATGGATGACATCATATTTGTCCAAGCCCAAATAGGCAGAGGCTAGCTCATAAACATAACGTTGAAATTCCGTATATTTCACCAACGGATTAGCATAAATAGCCGGATAGTTTTGTTCGTTTAGTTTTGCTTTAAGCAAAGGAAGCAACTTATTTTTTTCTAGTTTTCGATCTTCGTTTACAATGTAAACATACTCATTGTCCTCACTGTAACCAAGTAAATCCACTCCATGTCCTAGAGATTCAAGCTTTTCTTTCAGTTGCTGCATATAAGACCATACTCCCCCTACATGAGGAACGCCCCAGTACGTAGCAAGTAATATTTTCATAAATACATCTCCCTCTGTTTTTGGTCTATACGTATCATATTTAGGAAATAAATCTATGGTGTAGGCCGTTATCATTCGATACGCACATTATTTTTCTGGCAACATCTTTATAGTCGCTTCGATTTTCAAAAAAGTTACGACTGAATCGCCACTTTCCTTGTTGATAGACATAAAACAATTGGCAGCTAAACAGTTGGAAACCCCATCCAAACGGTATCATTCCACGTAGAATAAGAAACAGAATTTTAGAAAAATAGAAACAAACACCTCATAACACCAAAAAAGCCGGACCTTCCACACATCTCTGAAAGGTCCGGCCTGATCTTTTGTTCCCTATTCTTCGTTCATCAAAAAAACATTGCGGATAAACAAGTTTATCCGCAAATGTTAACGGTTTAGCAAGCTGCCCACATAACGGAGAAGTTCATTGGCTGAAGTTGAATTATAGCCGTAGTCATCAATCAGCCGGGCAACCACTTCGTTAATTTTCTTGAGCTGCTGCTCATCCGGCGTCTTGGTGGAAGTTGTAATTTTCACAACATCCTTTAAATCAGCAAATAGTTTCTTTTGAATGGCTTCACGCAAGCGATCATGCGAATTGTAATCAAACCGTTTTCCTTTTCTTGCATAAGCGGAAATTCGGATTAAAATTTCTTCCCGAAATGCTTTTTTCGCATTTTCAGAAATGCCGATCTGTTCTTCAATAGAGCGCATTAATTTTTCGTCCGGGTTAATTTCTTCTCCTGTAAGCGGATCGCGCAGTTTCGTTTTATTGCAATACGCTTCTACATTATCTAAATAATTATCCATCAAGGTTTTAGCGGATTCCTCATATGAGTAAACAAAGGCTTTTTGCACTTCTTTCTTGGCGATTTCATCATATTCTTTCCGTGCCAAAGAGATAAAATTCAAATATTTTTCCCGTAATTCGTTCGTGATGGAAGGATGCTGATCTAACCCTTCCTTTAAAGACCGCAGCACGTCAAGCGCATTAATAGATGGCACTTCTTTCCGAATGATGGTGGATGAAATCCGGTTAATGACATAACGTGGGTCAATTCCGCTCATTCCTTCATCTTGATATTCTTTCTTTAATTCGTCTACATCTGCCGAATTAAAGCCTTCTACATTCTCTCCATCATATAGACGCATTTTTTTGATTAAATCAATATCTCCCCTTTTCGGTTCTTTCAATCGAGTTAAAATCGTAAACATCGCTGCGACTTTTAACGTATGCGGGGCTATATGGACATCGGCGACATCGCTTTCGCGGATCATTTTTTCATATATCTTTTCTTCTTCGGACACTTTTAGATTGTATGGAATCGGCATGACGATAATGCGTGAATGCAGCGCCTCATTTTTCTTATTGGAAATAAAAGAACGATATTCGGTTTCATTCGTATGTGCCACTATTAATTCATCTGCCGAAATCAAAGCGAAACGTCCTGCTTTAAAGTTGCCTTCTTGCGTCAAAGAAAGCAAATGCCATAAAAACTTTTCATCGCATTTCAACATTTCTTGAAATTCCATCAGACCACGGTTTGCTTTATTCAGTTCGCCGTCAAACCGATAAGCTCGGGGATCAGACTCTGAGCCATATTCGGCTATCGTCGAGAAATCAATACTTCCTGTCAAATCGGCAATATCTTGAGATTTCGGATCTGACGGGCTGAATGTGCCGATTCCGACGCGTTTGTCTTCTGAAAAAAAAATTCTTTCTACCAACACTTCTTCAATTCTCCCGTCGTATTCTTCTTCCAATCTCATCATATTTAGAGGAGATAGGTTCCCCTCAATACGAATTCCGTATTCCTTATAAAAATCTTCTCTAAGATGTTGAGGAATAAGATGTAGAGGATCTTCATGCATGGGGCATCCTTTAATCGCGTAAATTGCGCCTCTTTCAGTACGGGAATAGGCTTCCAACCCCCTTTTCAACATAGTGACAAGTGTCGATTTCCCCCCGCTGACCGGTCCCATCAACAACAATATCCGTTTCCGGACATCAAGCCTTTTCGCTGCCGGATGAAAATATTCTTCTACTAATC
>JADBKC010000212.1 GCA_014896555.1 Caryophanales bacterium
AAGTCATCATGTCCACGTTGTCTATCAAAGGGGAATTTACACAATAATTTGGACTGGACCTCCGTAAAAACATTGTTTTATCAGGAATAAACGGCAAAGGCTCTAAAAAATTATCTGCAGTCCTTTCTCACAGCTCTCATTCAAGAATAGAACTGGTGTTTTTTATTATTTGCGACTTACTTTGTAAATGTTCGTCCGATTTGCAGAAAATCTATCAGCTGGGCTAAAAAATTATAAGACCATTACGCCGTTCCGTTCTATCATTAAGACCTTCATGAACGATTTTTCTTCTTTCTAAAAGACCCGCTCCTTTATCTGTTGTGTTGACTACTTCAGAAACTCCTCATGTCCCCCGTATTCTCAATCATTCCTTTTCTATCTACTCGTCATGTTCATATTTAAAAATCAAAAAGAATGTGTCGCCTCTAATAATAAATCCACAATATGAACGGCTTTTACACCCTTTAACTCCTCTCTTTCAATTCCTAGCATCATTTGCATTAAACATCCTGGATTGGCAGTAGCGATCGTAGTTGCTTTTGTCTTCTTGATTTTTGCCATTTTATGATCCAAAATTTTCATGGATGTCTTCGGTTCTACGATGTTATAGATACCAGCAGATCCACAGCAGCTATCCGCGTTTTCCATTTCTATGAATGTGACTCCTTTAATGGAACGAAGCAATTCTCTAGGAGCCTTGGAAGTTTTCATGACGTTTTTCAAGTGGCAAGAATCTTGATAAGTTACGACTTGTTCCGGAAGAGAGAGGCTGTATTTCTTGTGAAATTCCAATTCAAATAAAATTTCCGTAATATCTTTTATTTTAGCCACGAACGCTTTGGCTCGCTCTGACCATTCTGGTTCATCTTTTAATAAATGGTCATATTCAATCAAGAAAGCTCCGCACCCGCCAGCGTTTGTCATAATATAATCGACGTCGTGTTTTTCAAATGCTTCAATGTTTTGCTTCGCCAATTCTTTTGCCAGTTCTTTCTCTCCGCTGTGACCGTGCAGAGCACCACAGCATGATTGTGTTTTGGGAATCACGATTTCACATCCAGCTTTTTGCAATAATTGAATCGTAGCATCATTTGTTTCCAAAAACATCGTATCCATTAAACATCCTGAAAAGAAAGCCATAGTCGCCTTTTTCGAACCTTTTGCCGGCATATACTCATCTCGATGTTTCATTTCCTTTTTCTTGGGAACATCCGGCAGAATTTTTTCCATCTCTCTAATGTTTCCTGGAAATAATTTCATGAATCCTATTTTACGCGCCGCTTTTTGAAGTCCTGATCTTTGATAATATCCAACTAAGCTAGTGACAGTGATCAAATTATTTTTTTTAGGAAATAATTTATTAAATACCACTTTACGAACTGTTCGAACAGGTAAAGAATGTTTTTTATTTTGGTTTATGATGTCTCTCGCTTCTTCTAATAAATGCCCATAATGAACACCTGATGGACATACCGGCTCACATGCACGGCAGCCAAGACATAAATTTAACGATTTTACAAATTCATCATCTGGTTGAATCACTCCATCATAGACCGCCTTCATTAAAGCGATTCTTCCTCGTGGTGATTGGCTTTCTTTGTATCCAGATACAATGTATGTTGGGCATGACGGTAAACAAAAACCGCATCTCATACAGTTTAATAACTCATCTTCATTCATTCGTTCCTTGAAGGCTATTTGAATATTTTTCTTTTCGGATTCAGACATCATTTTGATACCACCACCCGTTTTCGCGTATCTTTTGCAAATAATTTCCCAGGGTTCATAATAGTATGGGGATCCAATGCTTCTTTGATCGATTTCATCACTTGGATACCTGATGTTCCTAATTTCCATTCCAAATAAGGTGCTTTCATGGCTCCTACTCCATGTTCCCCCGTAATCGTTCCTCCCAATTCAATGGCTTTTTCAAATATTTCAGCAAAAGCTTTTTCCACTCGCTCCATCTCTTCTTTATTACGAATATCGGTTGTGCACGTAGGATGGAGGTTGCCGTCTCCAGCATGGCCAAATGTACATATATTGACGCTATATTTATTCGCTATGTCATTGATGGCTTTCACCATTTTGGCAATTTCTGATCTTGGAACGGTGGCATCTTCTAAAATGGTCGTTGGCTGCAGTCGAGCTAAAGCGGACAAAGCCGTACGTCTTGCCGTGCGCAAAGCCTCTGCTTCTTCTTCTGACCGTGCAATTTGTACAGATATGGCATTCTCGCTTCTGCATATTTCTTCCATTATCTTCATATCTTTATTTACATTTTCAGCGGTTCCATCTTGTTCAATTAACAACACCGCTTGCACATCTGTCGGCAGACCGATTTGTGAATAATCTTCCACTGCTTTCAACGTAGGCTGATCTAAAAACTCCAAAGTCGCAGGGACCACTTTATTCGCAATAATTTTGGAAACGGAACGCGCTGCAGCTTCTAAATCTTGATATAACGCCAGCATGGTCTTTTTTGTTTCAGGAAGTGGAATCAGTTTTAATGTCGCTTCTGTAATCACTCCCAACGTACCTTCTGAACCTACAAATAATCGCGTTAAATCATACCCTGCTACATCTTTTGCTAATTTTCCTCCGGTTCGAACAATATCTCCGTTAGGAAGAACTGCCTCCAGTCCCAAAACATAATCACGCGTTACTCCATAT
>JADBKC010000213.1 GCA_014896555.1 Caryophanales bacterium
ATCATCTTTGGTCGTAAAGATAGAAACAGCATTATGATTTTCTACAAGCGCTTGATACAAACCAATTGCTAATGTTGTCGTACCACTGCCACCCGTCAACCCATAAAAAATAATTTTACTCTCTTTACGTTTTGCAAGCTTTTCCATCAACGACTCTGATTGTAAAACCAATGGCATGTTTTCTCCAGCATCGACATGTCCAGTCATCTTTTCGACCTGAATAGGTTTTATCTCAGCCACTACTTCATTATAGCTTGGTTGTTTTGTTATTTGAGGGCTGGTCATGGAATGATTTTTGATATCTTGTAATAATAAATCATCCGTTTTACCCAAGACGAAAGGATCGATAATCAAGCCCTCTTCTTTGGCCTCTTCAATGATTTTTTTTAAATTTGATATTCTTAAGTTAGTAGCATCAATGAGATATTTTTCATGAACGCCGAGATTTAAGGCTGTGTTGACAACATTTTCTGCTTGTTGGTGAAGAAAGATTAATGGTTTTTCTATAAAAAGCATGTCTTCTAATTCATTAATCGCATCTTCAAAAAATAAAATGACGTCGGCTTCTTCAATTGTTTGGGCTAAATACAATCGAGCAGATAGACGTCTTTTAAATGATTCGTTATGTGTTTTGAGATAAACTTTGATCACGTAGCAATCCTCCTATAATGTGTCTCAAATTAAATTTGTGCATGTCGCTGAATCATTTTTTCCATTAAACTTATACCTTCAAGAAACATGTTCCCACGAATATCAATGACATTAGATTTTTCTCCATGTGCATACTCAAGGCTGTCAAGATCATAAGGAATTTTAACTGATACAGGTAGTCCTAAAAATTTTGCTACACTCCATTCATCCATCCCTTCACCTGGTATGTAACGATTAATAAGCAATTTAATGTTTTTGACGGGCAATGCTTGTAATGAATTTTTAATAACTTGCAAAGAATGTTTATCGTTGTTTGTAACGAGAAATATAATATCAGAATGTTGAAGCAAAAACAAATCTTGCTTGGTTTCTCTGATTGGACCAAAATCAAGAATCGTAACAGGTGCATTCAAAAAACGTTCGTTAACCGTTTCACCAGGATAAAGCATCCCTCCCCATAAAATTTTCGACTTCTTTGGGAACATAATGTGCTCTCCAAATAAATATATAGACGCGCCGTAGGAAGTCATATCCCTATCCACCAACGCAGTACGCACATTTTTTTTATTTAAATATCCTGAAAGCGCTATGGCAAGCGTTGTTTTTCCAGTTCCACCTTTTGCGCCTGAAAAAAAGGAGACAACCAAACCATGCTTCGTAAACCGCTTTTCTAAAATTCCTTGCGGTACAGGTCCAACTTGATCATTCAATTCACTGTTATTCATGAACCCTATTGGTTCACGATTTGTTATTAGTTCACGATTTGTTATACTTGTGTTCTCACTTATTGTATCTTCTAAATCGTATGCATGAGTCTCTATTAAATTATTAGATGGCTCATCAAAAATGAGATTTAAGGATTGGGGAATAAATTCTTCATCATCGTCTTCTTTATCGCGTCGTTTTTTTTGAAAAAGGCTTTTAGGAAGGAAGGATAAAGATTTTTTTTCCTTCTTAACAACGTCGTTGCTGTTCTTTTCTTTTTTGCGATCTTTTTTCCGAATACGCGATATGAAAGATTCTTTTTTATTCTCGTTGTCTTGTGGGCGAATCTGTACAACTGGTGGACGGATGCTCTCCGTGGTGTTCGGAGATTGTGTTTTTGTAGTAGCTTGGATTTGGGCAATTAAATGTTGATCATCAATTAAAGAGAAAGCATCTGCAAAACTCATAGGCTGAGCAATCCAATGCGTAATGTCGCGTTCATCAAACTCTTCTTGGATACGGTGATCGTAAATTCCCAATTCAATAAGACGTAAAATAAGTTTTTCTTTTTTTGAACCATATATAAAAATAAGTCTCATGTCAGGTTTAGCCAGCCTTATTTTTCGAGCGGATAAAACAATTTCATCATCAAACATCCCTGGCATTTCTGCTTGAATGATAGCTATGTTAGCTGAAAGATGTTGTACGCCTGCAGCAAAAAGGATAATATTTACATCACGGCTGATTTGGTAACCAATTCGGCTTAATCGCTTTTCTAATATCTCCCCCGGTCCTTCAGCAAAAACTAAATGGATTTGACTAGTAATTCTCTTCACCCCCGGCACCTTGCTCCGCTCTAATGTTCATTTCTTTTAGCTTATAATGCGCGACCGGGTCCGTATAGGAGCCATTGATGCGAATTTCAAAATGCAAGTGATTACCAGTGGAAAGTCCGGTTGTACCGATTTGACCAATTTCCGTGTTCCCAGCTACGTGATCACCTGAACGGACCGAAATTTTAGAAAGATGAGCATACAGACTCACTAAACCGTCGCCATGATCCAGTATTACTGTATTTCCGTATCCGCCCATCCATCCGGAAGATGTAACCGTTCCAGGTAAGATAGCTTTAACAGGACGGCCATGCGGGGCAGGAATATCGATCCCATAGTGAAATGAAGATACTTTTTTGATTGGATGAATGCGGGGTCCGAATGGTGAACTGATCGATGTATAACCGATCACAGGCCATGTTAGCTGAGATAAAACATCTAATCGATCGGGATCGTAGTAACGACGG
>JADBKC010000047.1 GCA_014896555.1 Caryophanales bacterium
TCCTTCATAATCAACTGGTTTGCCGCTTTGAGCATCGAAAAAATGTAATTGTCCAACTGATACTCAAACTAATACGAACAAAAAGAAGGAATGATAGACTCAAGAAAAAATGATGATTATAATAAAAGAATTTTCTATAAAATATAGCAAATACTTCTTTTCGTAAATAAAATAAGATAGAATCTTTCTTCCCCGCTTGCAGGAATAAAAAAAGCAGCTTATTGATAAGCCACCTAAAAAAACTATAGCGAAATGGTTCTTCATAATGCAAGCTTTTTAATAGATGAAAGGTTCATTTGTGTGTATGAAATGTATTCCTCGCTATTCTCAATATCTGCCAATTGGTCCAGAAGCCATTTTTTTTGCTTTTCAATCGATTGAAATCCAGCCGCTTTCTCTTGATAGATACTTGTTGTTAACAGATGATCCATATCTTCGATTTTCTCTTCCATTTTCTCGAATAACTTTAAAATCTCTTCTCTTTGTATCATAAAAATTTCCTCTCCTTCCCTTCATGATATTACCCATATTCTTGATTTTATTTTCATTCCCTGCCTTCCTGACAAAACTAGATGCCATTCGGCAAAGAAAGAATTTTTTTAACAGAATGGGCTATTCTTTTCCTTCTTTCACCGTATTTTTCCTTTCCGAAAAGCTAACAATAGAACGGGAGGTGTTTCTAGATGGCTGAGAAAAACGAAAAAAAGCAAAAAAAGCAAGGTACTCGTTCAGAGACAAAATCCGCCTATGGAGATAAAAAACTCTCAGGACCCGACCGTCCATCAACGTAATCCAATGATTCATTCAAGACTGAAAAAGCAAGGAAATTCCTTGCTTTTTTGGATTCTTTTTATCTTTTTTTCATCAAGCTTGCCCATTGAATTTGAATCTGCTTTTGAACAAACCATTCTGTTAAATGGATCGTTTTGCCAGGGTCAGAGTCCTTAAACCATTCCTCTTTGATGGCCACTTCTTGCGACCAGTCCCTCCGTGTATGTATATGATGCTCCACGATCGGAAATGCCCATCGAAGCATAGGGGTCTGGCTATAAAACGGGTTCTTCATAAAACGCTCATAATCTTTCCGCGAACCGGTATGCTCCACCTTACGAGCAAATAACAAAAAATGAGGATAAAGATCCGTATGGAACAGAATACGAGCCAATCGCTTTCCTAAATCTATGCGCGCATCTACTTTACGAAAAGAAGTCACGCTGGAACCGTATAAATTTCCATTTATTGTTGGAAATAAGACCGTACTGAAATGTAAACATTCCTCCATCCAAAACAGCATTGAGTGAAACACTTTCTTTTTGTACAGCGGATGTTTCAATATCGGTTCTTGAATGACATTTTGTTCATTGATGATAAGCGCCTTCAGCAGCCGTTCTCCATCCTTTTCCACCCAAAAGCGCTCCCATTCTTCGATCATAAATGTGGAAACACCCCATCGATGCAAACTTTGAAAAAGAGGTCGATTTTCCAATTTAGAAAAATGATATAGAAGCAATTGCGGATAAGCATCTCGAAAAATCAACCAATTAGCTCTTTCATAGGCTAAAAACAAGCGGTTCCTTGTTTCTTCTTCTATTAACGCGATGAATTGTGGACTTTTCAAATCACACATATTATATCCAGCATTTCTGGATACCATAGACGCCAAAAATGCCCATTTTATCTCTGGGTAATGGCGGTAAAAATGATAATAGGCACTTGTTCTGCTGATATTATCTATGTTATGGCGCCAAACCTCCTTCATAATAAAGTCTTCCATTGAGGAAAAACGGTCAGCGCCAACGATTTTGGAAAAAATACAACGAAAAAATAGGGTTTTGTTCATATATCTCGCCTCTTTTCCATATATAAGCTTATGATAGCAGCAATTTCAAATTTTTATTCCCCCATTTCGGCTCGGTTTCTGATATGATATGTAGTAGCCTGCGAGGTGTTGATCGTGGAATTTCATTATCCAAACGGAAAAAAATACAGTCCTTCTCAACAACAAAACATGAAAAAAAGCCATTTAAAACCGATTCGATATGGCAATCGAGGAATGACTCTTGAAGAAGACCTAAATTTGACCAATCAGTATTATTTAGAAAATGGACAGGCTGTCATTCACAAAAAGCCGACACCCATTCAAATTGTCCAAGTAGATTATCCGGCAAGGAGTGCCGCCGTCATCAAGGAAGCTTATTTCAAACAGCCGTCCACTACAGACTATAACGGAGTATATAAAGGGAGATATATTGACTTTGAAGCAAAAGAAACGAAAAACTCGCACTCTTTTCCACTGCAAAATTTTCATGAACACCAAATCCGCCACATGATGCTAGTGGCACAACAAAAAGGCATTTCATTCGTTATTATCCGCTTCGCCGCAACGGAGGAAGTGTTCTTGCTTCCAAGCCAACATCTTTTTCGATTTTGGGAACGGATGAAAAACGGAGGAAGGAAATCTATTGCAAAAGAAGAAATTGAAAATTATGGAAAAATCATTCCGGTTAAGTATCAACCCCGCATTGATTATTTGGAAGTGGTAGACACTCTTTTCAATAGTTATTTTTAATTTTTGACAAAAAATTCATAATGGTATTAAAAGGAAAACTCTTAGGTTTTTATTTTTGAAAGTGAGGAGTAAGCTTATGGCTGACCAATATAAATCACGTACAGAACGACGAAGACAGCAAAAAGGAAAACAAAAAAAGAAGCAAAATGGCAGCTCTTTGGCCAAACGCATCCTGTTGTCATTGGTAATAGTTGGTCTCGTCATGTTGGCCGGAGGGGTTGGAACGTTCGCCTACTTCGTCAAAGACGCACCTAAATTAAATGAATCGATGCTAAAGGACCCTATTCCTTCCAAAATTTATGATAAGGATGGTCACTATATTACCTCGGTGGGATCCGAGAATCGGGACTATGTCAAATATAACGAAGTCCCCAAACTAGTAAGAGATGCGATCATCGCAACAGAAGATGCTCGTTTCTACCAACATCATGGGATCGATATTATTCGAACCATTAAAGCCATTATCAGCAATGTGACAAACGGCTATGGTTCCCAAGGTGGTAGCACTATCACCCAGCAAGTAGTCAAAAACTCATTTTTGACTCATGAAAAAACGATTAAACGGAAAGTACAAGAATGGTGGCTTGCTTATCAGCTTGAACGCAAATATTCAAAAGCACAAATCTTCGAAATGTATGTCAATAAAATTTATATGTCTGATGGCATATTCGGAATTAAAGCAGCAGCTAAGCATTACTTTAATAAAGACCTAAATCAGTTGAATCTGACGGAAGCCGCCATGCTGGCCGGTATGCCGCAAAGCCCAAACAATTACAATCCATTTGAACACCCAGAACAAGCAGAAAAACGAAAAGACATTGTTTTGTCTTTAATGAAACAGCACGGGAAAATTACGGAACAACAAATGCGCCAAGCGGAAGCAGATCATATCACTCATCATCTTGTCGCTATATCCAAACGAACAGTCGATACGAAAGACAAGTATGGTTCTTTTATTGACCTTGTAGTCGATGAAGTGAAAAATATGGGCGGCTACAACGCTTATTCCGATGGATTGAAAATTTACACCACACTGGATCCGGATGCCCAAAGCTATGTAGAAAATATGATGAACACCAATGATGTTATTCAATATCCAGATGACAAGTTTCAAGCAGGGCTCGTTCTTTTAGATACGAAAACAGGTGAAATTCGTGCAGTCGGAGGCGGAAGAAATCAAAAAGTAAAAAGAGGCTATAATTATGCTGTCGATGCTCATAGGCAGCCAGGATCTACGATTAAGCCTCTCATTGATTACGGTCCTGCGATTGAATACTTGAAATGGTCCACCTACCATCAGCTCACGGATGAGCCTTACAGCTACTCAAACGGACAACCGATTCGAAATGCTAATGGAAGCTATAAAGGAAAAGTGTCGATTCGAAAAGCGCTGCAATGGTCTTACAATATTCCGGCTTTAAAAACATTCCAAGCGGTTGGTCCTGACAAAGCAAGCGAATTTCTTTCCAACTTGGGAATTCATTTTGATCATATGTATGAGTCATACGCCATCGGCGGAATGGACCAAGGTCCTTCACCCCTCCAAATGGCAGGTGCCTACGCTGCTTTTGGTGATAACGGCATTTACCATAAACCGCATTGTGTCAAGAAAATAGTGCTGCGCGATGGCGAAACAGAAATCAAAAATCAGATCGACCCGCAAATCGCCATGAAAGACTACACTGCTTATATGGTGACGGATATGCTGAAAGACGTCGTCAAATCTGGAACAGGGCAAACAGCGAATATACCCGGACTTCCTCTAGCGGGAAAAACAGGAACGACCAACTACGATGAAGAAACGCGGCAAAAGTATGGTATTCCTGATTCTGCCAATAAAGATTCATGGTTTGTTGGCTATACCACTAAATATTCAATGGCCGTTTGGACCGGCTATCCTGAACCGAATAAAAACTATTTAACGCCGGAAGAATCCAAAATTGCTCAGAAGATGTTTAAAAATGTGATGGCCCATGTTTCCTCCAATACGGAAACAAAAGACTTTAAAAAACCAAAAAGCGTTGTCGAGTTGCCAATTGTAGAAGGATCCGATCCTCCACAAATAGCCAGCAAAAGCGTGCCGAGGGATAAGGTTGATTACGAATTATTTGTCCGCGGAGAAGAACCGACTAAATTCTCTAATGATTCTTCAGATAACAGCAACGAAGAAAAGGATAATAATAAGAAAAATGAAGAAAACATTGTTTCTTCACCATCTGGTTTAAGTGGACAGTACGATCCGTTAACACAAAGTATCACGTTGTCGTGGAATTACGATCAACCGGCCTCGTTTGAAGTGACTGCTTCTTCAAGCCAGGGTACTACGACTCAAACGACAAATGGAACGTCTATCGTGATTTCAGGCGTCCAACCAGGTTCTACTTATTCATTTTCAGTCGTGGCCATTGTAGATGGCAAACGAAGTGCTCCTGCTTCTACGACAGTAAATGTTCCGGGTGGGGAAAATTCGGATCAATCACAAGGCATGAATCAAGGAACGACTAATCCAAATGATAGCTCATCCGGCAACAATAACGGAAACGAAAACGGTAATAATGGCATGAACGGCAATAACAATAATAACAACAATAATAATAACAGTAATGGAACCAATAACCAAAATTCACAGCAGCCAAGTAACAATACCGGAAATGGAAACCAAAATGGCGGTAATGGAACCAATAACCATCCACAGCCTAATCATCCAAATCAGCCATCTACACCGCCTAATCAAAATAAACAACAACCCGTTTCCGGGCAATCAACTAATGGTTCGGCGTCAACCAACAGCGTTCCGCCCAATAGATAATCAATCATGCTGCAACGACCGAGGGGAAAATCTCCCCTTGGTCTTAAAAACTTGAGTCTCAAAACGGATAACCAAAAAGGGCTACTCCTTTTTCTTTTCACAGTATCTTGGAAGATGAAAGATCATTGTGAAAAGCAAGAAGGAGTAGCCCTTTATTTCGCTTCTTTTTGTTTTCTTTTTTGAATAGCAGCCATTTTGGCATATTGTTTGCACTGTTCGGTAAAAAGTTCATCTATTTGACGAAAAGCAGGATAACTATATGGTCTTTCCATAATAAATTGAAGCCGTTCAGCGCCATTCACGGGTTTAGCATGAAACTCATCCATTTTTTGTTTCCAATTGCAAAGCTCGACCGGCACGGAATTACTCCAAAACATCAACATGAAAAACAAGGCAATTCCAGCTTTCATCTCGCTTTTCAGTTCTTTCTCTCTTTTAGAGAATTTTCCTACTAACACTTCCCGAATTTTTTCCCATTTTTTCATTAAAAGCGGGATATATTTTCCAGGATTTTCCCAAGGGTATTCTTGGAGCCGATCGTTCCCATAAAAATACATCTCGAAATGAAAATAAGGAAATGTCTCTAGTTCTAACGTTGATAATGGTGCTTGATTTTCATTGAACTGTTTGGAGCGAGAAAAGAAAAAATCATCCTCAAGCTCTATTGGTAGTTCTCTTTGTTTCTTCAAGCCCTTTCTTCCCCTTTATTCTTTTTTTGCCTTCTCGGCACAAAGATAATAATGGGCATTCTTCGCATTTCGGAGATTGCGCTTTGCAGTGATACCGGCCAAAAAAAATCAGCCGGTGATGAGTAATGGACCATTCCTCTTTTGGAATTTTCTGCATAAGAGTTTGTTCCACTTCCCATACACTGTCTTTCCAGCGGCAAATTCCTAATCGTTTGCTCACTCGTTCTACATGAGTATCCACCGCTATGGCCGGCTGTCCGAAAGCGATGGAAACGACGACATTTGCGGTTTTTCTTCCTACTCCGGGCAATTCCATCAGTTCCTCTTTCGTTTCGGGAACTCGGCCATGGTATTTCTCGATAAGAATTTTGCATAATTTTTGAATGTTTTTTGCCTTAGTGCGATAAAGCCCAATGGATCGAATATCCTGTTCAAGCTCCTCTAACGGAACACAAATATAGTCTTCCGGGCGTTTGTATTTTTCAAATAGTGATTTTGTGATTCTATTAACAAGCGCATCCGTACACTGGGCAGATAACACTACGGCGATTAACAGTTCAAATGGATTTCGGTGATTTAGTTCCCCTTTCGCATCGGGAAACATTTTGGCTATTTCTTCTAAACAGTAGCGAATTTGCGATTTTGTCAACAAGGCCTTCACCGCCTTTCAAAGTTAATGAACTAATGTCTGTGTGATTGTACGGATGTCAAACATAAATTGCTTTTTCAAACCATTACACTTTCTATGATCTTTGATTCCTTATCGTTTGAAATGGGCTTCTCGTAAAAAACAATTTATTTTTCCAGCCAATTATAAAAAGGGACTGCTTTATGAGATTTTTTAGGTTGAGAGATTTGATGTTTTCCTTGCCGAAAACGCTGGCTGTACTCTCTTGCTTGATCAATGGATTGTATTCCTTGCTTTTTCCATTCAAACAAAATTCGATCAATATAACGGAAGTTCAATTTCCCAGATATGACCGCTTCTCGGAGAGCCGCTTTAATCATGACGGGAGTGTGGCCATCTTGGTCAATCCAAATCGCAAGTGTTTCACACTCTAACGGCGAAAGTGGTCTGCCGAATTCCTGCTCAAAGCATGAATATAAATCTTGTTCATGATTCCACGTTTGTTGAAGTTCTTCTTTTCGTTTTTCCAACAATAGTACATCCAAAAATTTTTCCCAAAGCGGCTGAAGGGAATACTTTTCATAGCCAGGCTGTTCATCCTCTTCAATCGCAATATATTGCATTTGGACAAGCTTTCGAAGAATACGTGCGCATTCTGCTGCAGTAATGGTCATTTTATCCGAAATTTCTTCCGGCGTTGGAAAGTGGATTCCTTTTTCTATAAAATGGTTTAATTGTAAAATCAATACCAATTCTGTTTCCGTCAAATTCAATCTCGTATAATGGGTTAGAAGCAGCTTGGAAACATTCACAGTTCCTTCTTCCAACCAATACTTCATCAGCTCTTTTTGATCCATTTCGGACACCTCAATCTTAAGTATAGCATGGCGATTGATAGAAAGAAAATGTAAATGCCCCACATTAGATGTCTGATTTCAAAACGTTCTTCATCTAATAACTTTCTCCCCTTCGCCTGTATGTAGTCTATAGCTAGGCTCGGCCATCAGAAATGCACCAATGAAAAAACCACATCATCATAAATGAAAATGTGGTTTCTTTTTGGCATTAGCATCTATGAGTTCCCATTTTTTCAATGGGAACTCATAGATAAGCCAATAGCCTTCCTTTCATTGATACAGTAATTTTTCAAGTGGGAAGGTCTTAATTGTTTCCATTAAGGATACAAACGATTTAGCAGGCGTGGGAATGGAATCGTTTCACGCACATGTTCCACTCCGCTAATCCATGCAACCGTTCTTTCCAGTCCTAGACCAAACCCTGAATGAGGGACAGATCCGTATTTTCTCAAATCTAGATACCATTGATATGCATCAAGAGACAAGTGATATTCTTCCAGACGCTTCTTTAATAGATCGTAATCATGGATTCGCTCGGAACCGCCAATAATTTCACCGTACCCTTCCGGTGCGATTAAATCAGCGCACAGTACTACTTCAGGGCGGTTCGGATCTGGTTGCATATAAAAAGGTTTAATTTTAGCTGGATAATGAGTGATAAAGACCGGTTTTTCAAAGTGCTCGGCAATAGCGGTTTCATGGGGTGCCCCAAAATCTTCTCCCCACTCAATATCTCGAAACCCTTTTTCATGAAGAAGTTCTATCGCGCCATCGTATGTAATGCGTGGGAAAGGCGCCTGAACTTTTTCCAGTTTGCTTGTATTTCTTTCTAAACGTCCTAATTCCAACTGACAGTGCCTTAGCACGGATTGAACGATATAGGATACATACTGTTCTTGCATTTTCAAGCTGTCCTCATGCTCAAAAAAGGCCATTTCCGGTTCAATCATCCAAAACTCAATGAGATGGCGTCGCGTTTTCGATTTTTCAGCCCGGAACGTAGGACCAAAAGAAAATACTTTTCCAAAAGCCATCGCAGCCGCTTCCATATATAGTTGGCCGCTTTGAGATAGATAGGCGTCTTCGTCAAAATATTTTGTATGGAAAAGCTCCGTTGTTCCTTCCGGTGCACTTCCTGTCAGAATCGGCGGATCAATCTTCACAAAGCCATTCTGATTAAAAAATTCGTATGTCGCACGGATAATCTCGTTACGAATTTTCATAACGGCATGCTGCTTCCGGGAACGGAGCCAAAGATGGCGGTGATCCATTAAAAATTCCGTTCCATGCTCTTTAGGGGTGATAGGATAATCGACCGCCTCATGGATCACCTGAATATCTTTCACTAATAATTCATAACCAAATGGAGATCGGACGTCTTCTCGGACAATTCCCGTTACATATAGCGATGTTTCTTGCGATAAAGATTTCGCTTTTTGAAAGACTTCCTCCTCCACTTCGTTTTTCACGACGACTCCTTGAATAAACCCCGTTCCATCACGCAATTGCAAAAAAGCAATTTTTCCGCTCGAACGCTTGTTTGACAGCCAAGCGCCAATCGTTACCTCTTGGCCAATATATTGACTCACTTCTGAAATTGTACTTTTCATGAATTCATTCCCTCCAAGACAGTACTAGGGTGCCTGACCCCTTTTACGCTTAAAAGCGTAAAAGGGGTCAGGCACCGCCTTAAATATTTTTCATTTTCTTCCACCATTGACCATTTTTGAAAAGGACATAGTAATAATTTAAATCCCCTTTTTTATCCAAATAAGCCATTTCCCAAACCGGCCCGACTTCTTCCATACCGAGACGCACAGATAGGAGTTTCGCCGGTTTCTCTTCTTGATATAGTTTTTCTATCGCTTTTTGTTCAGAAATCCCATTCGAATATTTGTCATATATGATTTTATCTTTTTGGTGTTTCGGAATCCAAACCACCATTTTGTCGTGTTTTTTATTTTCGCCAATTAGAACATAATACGTTTTCTTACTGTTGTATAAATAAAATTTATCCACAGTTGAAATGATTCCATGGTCTTTGGCTGCTTTCAACGCTTCTTCTTCGGCTTTTTGATAAGGTTTTTTTGCACTTGCATAAATATAGGTGGAAAAACCTAGAGCCACCACCACTACTATTGCGATTATCATCAGTATTTTTTTCATAATATCACTTCATTTATGTACGATAGATTGTAAAAACAGCTTTTTTCGGATCGCTTGGATCCAAAGCCAAACCAAACATTAAATTTTCTCGCTTCAATGTTCGATTCAAAGCGTCGACGATTTTGTACAAATCGGGATGATAGTTGATCATCACTGTCTGTAGAACCTCAATTTTGCTCTCCATTCGAAACCTCCAATACTTTTTTGCTTTTCTCGAAAGAAGCGGTCTCGAACCGAACGAAAGACACACCCTTCCAAAGACGCGACAAGCGAATTGTTTATTACGAATACCATTATAACAAGAATCTTGAAAAAGTCGTAACCATTATTCACAAAAAAATGTCTACCATCGTACTTTACAACACGGATTTTCATCAGTCTAGCCTTTGAATGGGGGGACTGCCTATCAGCTCCCGCAGAAATCAATTTTACTATTACTGGTTAAAAGAATCATACCGCGTTCATCACACCCAATCAATCGAGGTCCCTCTCTTCGATTTGTCTTTTTTCCAATCTGACTTTTCTCCAAAAGTCCTTTTTAAAGCCAATCTTCAATGACTTGAATAATTTCTGGCAAGGAAGCATGGAGAATGGGTACCTTCGGAATCGATTGTATAAACGCTTTTCCATATCGGGCCGTTATGATTCTACGGTCAAACACGATAATAATTCCCCGATCTTGCTCCGTTCGAATCAGCCTGCCAAAACCTTGTTTAAAACGAATGACTGCTTGCGGGAGGGAAGAATGGTAGAACGGATTTTTCCCTTCTGCTTTGAGTGCCTCTCCCTTTGCTTGAAATAGTGGGTCATCTGGGGGAGTGAAAGGAAGACGAACAAGGACTAAGCAAGAAAGATCTTCTCCCGGAATATCGACTCCTTCCCAAAAGCTGCTAGTGCCAAAAAGAATGGCTTTTTCAAATTTTTGAAAGTGGCGTGTCAATCTCACTTTACTTCCATTCGTAATTCCCTGGGCAATTAAAACAAAATCTTCGAGGAGTCCGCTATCCTTCATCAAATGATACGTATTCTTCAACATATCATAGGATGTGAAAAGAACAAGCATTCTTCCATGCGTAGCTTGGGCGATAGCCATTAAATAATCTGCCAGCACTTCCACGTATTTCTCGGTTGTCACTTCCTGTATTTCAGGAACATCACTAGGAATAATCAGCTTGCAATTTTTTTCATAATGAAATGGGGAAGAAAAGATGGCTTGTCGAAACCTTTTTTCCGGAAGCCCTAGTTCCTCAGCAAAATGTTGGAATGAACGATTTACCGATAAAGTAGCGGATGTAAAAATCACACTTTTTTTTCCATCGATCAATCGTTCCATCTGCATTCGATCTGCACCGGCGGGACGGCACTTAATTTTTAAATGGTTTTGCGGCATTCGGACATCGCCTTCCATCCAGATGACAACTGGCTGCTCTGATTCCTCTATCATCACACTCTTGAGATCATTCATCCATTTTTTCCAGCTTTCAAGCAAGTCATACAGCTTTTCTATCATTGCCGCTTCATCCAGCGTCAAGTCCTTCTCCAGCATTTTAGCCAACATGAGTCTTTCTTGTAAGCTTTGATGAATCATTTTCATCAGCTCATACAATCTTTCGGTTGAATAGCGTAATTCTTTCCAATATTTCATTTTTCTCTCTTGTTCCCCAACTCGAACTTGAACTTTATTCCAACCATTGGACTTCTTTTTCGCCAAGCGAAGAAAAAAGGCGGAAGCGGCATTCATCCATTCGTTCATTTCAAAAGAAATTTGGTGTAAATCATGATCTGTTTCAAAGAAATGAATCGTTGGCTCTTTTCCGTGCTTGTTTAGCAATTCTTCGCATTGAAAGAACAGTTGTTTTTGTTCCATCGTACCGATCTGTTGATGCATCCATTTCAGTGATCGCAAGTCTATTTCGGTTCCCATCTGGTCTCCGACTACATTTCCAAAATGATGAGCCTCATCAATAATGACTCGATTGTAATCAGAGATCAAATTTTGATCAGAAAACAAGTCTTTCGCTAATATAGCATGATTGGTTACGATAATATCGGCTTCTTGCGCTTGTTTTCTTGCATGCAAATAGAAGTCTTTTTCCATCCAAGGGTTTTTGGAGCGGTTCAAAAATGTGTCGTCTTGCTTAATGCGAACCCAATATAGTTCACCGCCGGAGGATAAATTCAATTCATTTTTATCCCCAGTTGTCGTTTCCGTCAGCCAAACTAAAATCTGCATCTTGGTCAATGCTTCATCATAATTGCTCGTTTCATCGTTTAGGCTATTTTCAAATTGGAACAAGTCAATATAATGGCTGCGTCCTTTTAAAACAGCTGTTTGAATAGAAAAAGGCAAAATGGCCTTTAATTGTACCAAATCCTTATTCATCAGCTGTTCTTGAAGAACCGTTGTGTACGTGCTAATCACTATAGGCACCTTATGCTGTTTGCTGTAAAAAGCGGCAGGCAACAGATAAGCCAACGATTTTCCGATCCCTGTTCCTGCTTCAATGAAAGCATGATTAGAAGCGTCTAGCGTTTCATAAACGCAATCCATCATTTCAAATTGAGTTTCTCTTATTTGAAAATGGGGGAATTCTTTCATGTATTCTGCTTTTTCACTCGAAGAGAAGGGATACATAATATCGTAGTGAACATCTTCTCTTTTTTGAATGTTTTTCTTTTTCAAGGCGATATTTCGATAGACTTCCAAATCTTCCGGCATAGATTCGATCGTTTCTTCTTTTTCATCCATCACTGCTTTCAAAACAGTGGAAATATTCGATTTTAAATGAGAAGAAAGTTGATGCAGTTTTTTTAACGTGACATACGGCAATGACTTCAACTTTTTCAACATTAGAAGTAAAATTTCCGCCGTCACATAAGCATCGCTGTCAGCTTGGTGAGGCCTTGAATGCAAAACTCCCAGCTCTTCCGCCAAATCCGACAGTTTATAACTGTCTTGAGTAGGATACAGGAATCTGGCCAACTCCACCGTGTCCACTGTCTGCCCTTTAAAAAGCGGAAAATCTGCTTTCTCCAATTCCGTTTGTAAAAACGTTAAATCAAATGCCGTATTATGAGCGACAAAAATCGAATGATCCAAAAGCGGTCGAATATTTTGAGCAGCTTCAGCAAATAGCGGTGCTCGTTTTACTTGATCCTCGTGAATTCCCGTCAATTCCTCAATAAAGGCGGGAATAGTCGTCTCCGGGTTGATAAAGGTTGTATACTGATCAATAATCTGCTCACGTTCAATGATCACCAAGGATGCTTGTATAATTCGATCCCCTTTTTTCGGAGAATTTCCGGTTGTCTCTAAATCAACTACTACAAATCGTTGTTGTAACATCTAAGAGCACACCTTTTTTCTAAAGTGAAACTTGCCAATCTTTTTTCAAGTTTACCATAAGAGTTCCGTTCGTGTCAGTCATATGTCCGTAAAATAAAAAAAGGCCGACCCCCATCATAAATAGGATAGAATCAAAGATCTCCTATCTTATCTAATGATGAAAAGAGGGGCCAACCCGCTAATGACTAGGACTATAAAATAGTCGCTTCTTTTTCGCCCGTAATCAATTGGGCGATCCGGTTATTCTCATCCATAATGGCGACTTTCGGCACATGATCCTTTACTTTTTCTTCTGGAACCAACACGTAGGAAATAATGATAACCGTATCCCCGGGCTGAACAAGTCTTGCCGCCGCCCCATTCAGACAAATGACTCCGCTCCCTCTTTTTCCCGGAATAACGTACGTTTCTAATCTTGCACCATTATTATTGTTCACGACCTGCACTTTTTCATTGACAGCAATTCCAACTGCGTCCAATATATCTTCATCGATGGTAATGCTGCCGACATAATTCAAGTTTGCTTCTGTAACGGTGGCGCGGTGGATTTTGCTGTTCATTAATGTACGAAACATATTGTTTCCCCCTTAACGAGACAATTCTAGTATCACATTATCAATTAATCGGGCTGACGGAAATTTTACTGCAGTGGCAATGATCACTTTTCCTTTCACTCTCTCAAGCGGCTCCAATTCTGGAAAAGAAAGGACTTCCACATAGTCGATTTCTCCGCTTGTACATTGGCGAATATGCTTGGATACCAATTGGGTAATTTCTTCAGGAACATCTACACCATTCTCGACTGCTTTTTTTCCTTTCAGCAGCGCTTGATAAATTTCGGGAGCTTCCTTCCGCTCTTTTGCGGATAAATACGTATTCCGGGAACTTTTAGCCAAACCGTCTTCTTCCCGAACCGTTTCTACTCCAATAATGTCGATTGGAAAGTTTAAATCCGCCGCAAATCCTTGAACAATTGCAAATTGCTGTGCATCTTTCAACCCAAAATAAGCTTTGTCCGGCATTGTAATGTGAAAAAGTTTAGTGAGCACTGTTACGACACCGTCAAAATGCCCTTTTCGAGTACGTCCGCACAAAACATCTTTCCGCTTTCTTACGTTTATTTGAACGATCGATTCTTCAGGGTACATTTCTTCCACGGACGGATGAAAAAGAACATCAACGCCGTTGTCTTCAGCCAGTTTTCGGTCGCGTTCAAAATCGCGAGGATACCGCTCAAAATCTTCATTCGGGCCAAATTGAATCGGATTCACAAAAATGCTCATCACTGTCAAATCATTTTCTTCTGACGCTTTTTTTACTAGCGATAAATGCCCTTCATGCAGGAAGCCCATCGTTGGAACAAAACCAATTGTCTTCCCATTTCGTTTTTGTTCGGAGAGGAATTCGTGGATGTCTTTTATTTTTGTAAATACTTTCATGAGCGTTCTCCTCCATACAAATGGCTAAGCTCTTCCTGCTTCATCGTAAAAGAGTGGTCTAGACCAGGAAACTCGCCTTGTTTCACTTCTTTTACATAATCTTTAATCCCTTTTCTCGCTACTTCATTCAGATTTCCATATGGCTTCACAAATTTTGCCAATCGATCGACCCCATACTGTAAAACATCGTGGTAGACAAGTACTTGCCCATCTGTTCCATTACCTGCTCCAATCCCGATCGTCGGAATCGTCAGTTCTTTTGTTACCTCTTCCGTCAACTGATAAGGAACGCATTCCAATACGACCATAAAAGCGCCTGCCGATTCAATTTGTTTAGCGTCTTTTATTAATTTTTTCGCTTGATCCGCTGTTTTCCCTTGAACTTTATAGCCTCCCAATACTCCTACAGATTGAGGGGTTAGCCCAATATGCCCGACCACTGGTATACCAGCCTTTGTCAAGGCAGCAATGGATTCGGCTATTTCTTCTCCGCCTTCCATCTTGACGGCTTGTGCACCTGCTTCCTGCATAATTCGACCGGCCGCCTTTAATATTTCTTCACGGGAAAGATGTGCCGTTAAAAACGGAAGATCTGTCACGACAAAAGTATCTTTTGCTCCTCGTTTTACTGCTTTTGTATGGTGGATCATATCTTCGAGCGTAACTGGCACAGTCGAATCGTATCCTAGCACCACCATTCCAAGAGAATCACCAACGAGCAAAATGTCAGCACCAGCCTCTTCCGCCAGTTTGGCAGACGGGTAATCGTAGGCCGTGATCATTGCGATTTTTTCATGACTTTGCTTCATTTTCAAAAAATCAATGGTCGTTTTCATGTTCCCATCCTCCTTTTATTGGGAAGGGGACGAAACAAAAGACTTTCTACAAAATAAAAAGCCCTTCGACAGAAGGACCCGTTTTCCTCATTTATGTTTCGACCCTCTGTCCCTGTCACTATGGATCAAGGCAGACAAACATTTTATTGATTTACACAAGGTGCAGTTCGCATTTTGGATACTGCCCATTCAAATTATATCAAAAATGCGCAACTTTTGCCTACCAAAACTTTTCTCATCCAATCAATCAGTAGAAATTCGATTCTACTTAAATCTCGATATCTGCAGAATAGATGCTGTGAATCGTTCCTTCCGCATCCTGAACCTGCAACACTCCTTCTTCGGTGATGCCAAGCGCTTTTCCGGTTATCACTCCCGTAATTGTTCTCGCTTTTATATGTTTTCCGATGGATACGGCATATTGTTCCCACAATGATTTAATGGGGGCAAATCCTTTCTTCAGATAGAGATCATAATAATGTTCAAGCTTTTCCAAAATTCTTTGAATTAACTCCGGCCGGAAAACTTTTTCGCCTTTTTCAATGGCAAGGCTGGTGGCAATCTCCTTTAAATCATCCGGGAATTGCAATTGATTGACATTCATGCCAATTCCGATAATGATCGCATAAATTTGGTCAGAATTAGCTTGCAGTTCTGTTAAAATCCCCGTCATTTTTTTTCCATTGATTAAAATATCATTCGGCCATTTAATTTTCGGCTGCAAACTGGTTATCTCTTCAATGGCTTCCACAATAGCAACAGCCGTCAGAAGAGTAAATTGTGGAGCCTGTTGGGGCGGCAGTTTTGGCTTCAAAATAATGCTCATCCAAATTCCCGATGACTTTGGCGAATACCATTCTCTTGCCATACGCCCACGCCCAGCCGTTTGTTCTTCCGCAATCACGACTGTTCCTTCCGGACAACCTTCCTGAGATAGGCGATGAGCTTCTATTTGAGTAGAATCAACCGTTTCCTTATGGATAATCTTTCTGCCAATAAATCTTGTCTTCAACCCAAGGAGAATTTCATTGGCCGTCACTTTGTCAGGCATGCTGACAATCCGGTAACCTTTTTTGCGAACGGCTTCCAATTCAAATCCTTCTTTGCGAAGTTCTTCCATATGTTTCCATACTGCTGTTCTAGAACACCCAATGATGTCAGCAAGTTCTTGACCGGAAAGAAACTCCCCTTCGGCTTTCGAAAATGCTTCTAACAGCTTCGTTCTTACAACCGATTGCACCGCTTCAGCCACTCCTTTATTTTTTCTTTCTCATTTTTTGTTTTTTGTTCTAAAACGGCTTTCTCAATCTCTTCCAAACAGCCTTTCAGCCATAGTCCCGGCTTTTTTTGAAACCACTCGCATAAGTCATGACCGTTTACGCTTAATTCTTTTCGATGTTTGATAGGAAGATTTTCATAAAGAGTTTGAATCTTTTCCGTCATATCCTTATCCTGGTAAAGGACAGAATGAACTTTTTCAACATCAACAGCCATAGAAAGCCCCGCATCGTATACATCCCACTTCGTCCATAGTGTCTCTTGCCGTTTGTTCATCCAAGTAAGGCCGCTAAGCAAATATTTAATCGTTTTGGAAGGAAGTTTCCATGCTTTCAAAAACTCGCCAGGATGATCCCCGGACACCAAGGTAGCAATTAAAAGCCACATTTGATGAAGCGTTAAAGAAGTGCAGTCGATGGACAACATTTTTTCTAGCTCTTTTTCGTTCGATTCAAAGCCAGGCAAGTAAGTGTACAATCCCGTATCCAGTAATATCCTCAAACCTTTTTTTCGAAAGCGACCTGAAATGAGTTTTTCAAACTCATTCCGTTTTCTTTCCACTGCAATATGCTGCATTAAGTCAGCATTGCGGCAAATCGCCGTAAATACACCATCCTCCAAATCAAACCCAAGCTGGCTGGCAAATCGAGCCGCCCTCATCATCCTAAGAGCGTCTTCTGAAAATCGTTCTTCCGCTTTTCCCACAGTGATGATCTGATGATGTTCGATTGCTTCCTTCCCGTTAAAAGGATCCACTACTCTTCCAGAGCGATCCATTGCCATAGCGTTCATCGTAAAGTCTCTTCTCTTTAAATCCTCATATAAAGACCGTATAAAAACGACTTTTTCCGGCCTGCGAAAATCTTTGTAATCCGATTCCGCCCGAAAGGTTGTCACTTCATATCCTTCACCATTGTGAATGACTAAAACGGTCCCATGTTCGATCCCCACGTCCACTGTATTTGGAAAAATTTCTTTTACTTCTTTAGGCAGAGCAGATGTGGCAATGTCAATATCGCTGATCGGCCTTCCTAAATAATAGTCGCGGACGCACCCCCCGACAAAATAGGCTTCAAAACCAGCCCGCTCCAATTTTTCTAATAATGGAACGGCCTTTTGAAAAAGTGTATCATTCATTTTTTCCACCTGCCTAGTCTTGTTGAAGCAAATTCAAATAAAGTGTTTCATATTGATTGACAATATCCCACGAATAAAATTTTTGTTTGACCGTTAAAACAGCCCTTTCAGAAAACTGCCGATGAATTTCGCTGTTTTCCAAAAGGTACAAAGACTTTTGGACGATATCGACAAGATCTCCCGGCTCGCAAATAAACCCGTTCACGCCGTTTTGAATCACTTCCGGAATTCCGCCGACATTGGTTCCGATGCAAGGAACTCCGCAGGCCATTGCCTCTAATATCGTCAGCCCGAAACTTTCTTTTTGAGACAGTAAAAGCAGTAAATCACTAATCGAGTATAGTTCTTCTAAATTGTCTTGCTTTCCTAAAAAGAAAACATCCTGATCCAAACCAAAATCGCTGACTAATTTGCTCACGACTGTCATTTCCGGTCCGTCCCCGACAAGAAGCAGTTTCGCAGGCATCTTCTCAAGAATGCGAGCAAATGCTTTTACAACATCCGGCACCCGTTTGATAGATCGAAAATTGGAAACATGGATCATCACTTTTTCATCCGAGCGAATCCCGTACTCTTCTTTCAAATGGCTAGATGAAATCTTTTTAAAAATTCTTTCATCAATAAAATTATAAATGGGAATGATCTCCTTTTCCGGCTGGATCAATTGATATGTTTCTTGAACGAGTGCATTGGAAACCGCTGTAACGGCATCAGAATGTTCAATGCCGAAACGAATGGCATCGGTTAAAGAAGGGTCATAGCCTAGAACCGTTATATCTGTACCATGTAATGTAGTGACGATTTTACTGTTTGATCCTGCCATTTGTTTCCCTAATATGGCACAAACAGCATGAGGTATTGCATAGTGAACGTGAAGAATATCCAATTTTTCCCTTCGCATAACTTCGGCCATTTTATTGGATAATGCGATATCATACGGTGGATATTGGAAAACAGAATACTGACTCACTTCCACTTGGTGATAGTAGATATTATGATACATTCTGTTTAGGCGGAAAGGGACACTCGAAGTTATAAAATGAATTTCATGCCCTTTTTCTGCCAAAAGTTTGCCTAGCTCTGTCGCCACAACACCTGAGCCGCCAACCGTCGGATAACAAGTGATTCCAATTTTCAACCGCATTTCTTGCCCCCCTTCCCTTTTTCAAGCTTTGCCGCCCTTCCATTGACAGGCGGCTAGGCGATTGTTTGATTCATCTTATTAAACGGATGAAAATGGGAAGAGCATTTCTCCCTCGTCCACTCCTCCGCTTAAAAGGATAAAAATGATAAAAGGATCGAATCATCCTACACTCGTTATGCCTTTTGCGATCAATGATTGTGCTTATATAAATTGCGCCAATCGATGTCTCCTTTTTCAAGACCTCTAATCAAAACTTCGCCTGTCCCCATATTGGTCGCAAGCGGCACTGAATAAACATCACAAAGTCTGATCAAAGCAGAAACATCAGGTTCATGAGGCTGAGCGGTAAGGGGATCACGAAAGAAAAAAATCAAATCCATTTGATTTTTGGCAATCATCGCTCCAATTTCCTGATCTCCTCCAAGAGGACCTGATTGAAAACGGTGAACTTTTAGCCCTGTAGACTCTTGAATTCTTAAGCCTGTCGTTCCGGTAGCGTACAAAGCATGTTTTGCAAACGTATCACGATAAGCAAGGACGAATCTTACCATATCGTCCTTTTTCTTATCGTGAGCGATCAATGCGATATTCATCTCACATTGCCCCTATTCCAAAATATTTTCGAGCCCATAGACAAAATCATTTAATTTTATTACGGTTTCGACGCTAACTTTTACTCCTGACATAAAGGAAGCACGGTTGTAGGAATCATGGCGAATCGTCAATGTTTGTCCATCCGCCCCAAGTATGACTTGCTGATGGGCAATCAATCCCGGAAGACGCACGCTGTGAATATGCATTCCATCGATATTGGCACCTCTAGCTCCTGAAATCGTTTCTTTTTCATTTGGATGCCCTTGTTGTTTTTGCTCCCTGACAGTTGAAATCATTTGAGCGGTTTTCACAGCTGTTCCTGAAGGCGCATCCAATTTCCGATCATGGTGAAGTTCAATAATTTCCACATCTGAAAAGTATTTTGCAGCCATTTGCGAAAATTTCATCATGAGCACAGCACCAATGGCAAAGTTAGGCGCGATAATGCATCCTAGATGTTTCGTATTGGCAAGCTCTTTTAACTCTTTTAGCTGTTCTTCCGTAAATCCGGTTGTCCCGACAACAGGACGAACTCCATATTCAAGCGCCTTTTTGGTATGCAGAAATCCGGCTTCCGGAACCGTTAAATCAATCCAAACATCAGCCTTGGTTTTTTGCAAACATTCATCCACATCGTTGTATACCGGTACATCGATTCCTTGAAAGCCTTCCAATTCACTTAGAAGAATGCCATTATGTTTATGATCCAAAACGGCTT
>JADBKC010000048.1 GCA_014896555.1 Caryophanales bacterium
CAGTGAATACTTCTAATTCCTTTTTAATCTCCGGCAAGCTAGAATCAAGCCATCCCCATGAATTAAAAGAATTATAGTAAACAAAAGCCCTAACGCTATAGCCTTGTCTCACTAGTTCTTCAGTCAGATGGGAACCGATAAAACCATCAGCCCCCGTTACTAAAATTTTATTACGCATATTGTTCTCACCTTAAATTTTTAGACTGTTTGATAATTCGTCCATTTCTTCAAGAAGTTCTTGATAATAAGGACGAATAAAATCCAAGTGTAATTGACATTCCTTTATAAAATCCCCAAATTCCTTTGCCACCATTTGCCCTTTCAAGCTGGAATTGTTTTCTTGACGTATTTCATTCGCTTTTTGCGTCAATTTTTTCAATTGTACTCTCAACATTGGTGCAATAAACATTTGATAAAATTTATTACGTCTTAATTGTTCAAATCGTTTATCAAATTTACTCAATTGTTTTTCCATTTGCTCAGCATGGTAGCGGTTAGAAAACTGCTGAATCTTTGTTAACATATCTTCTAAAGATGAAATTAATTTATCAAATTCTTTTAAACTTAGATTAATTTTTTGTAACTGTGTGTCGCAATACTTTATATCATATTGATTATGTACTTGATACCAAGAATCTTGAACAACAGGTTTTTTCAATTTATTTGTAATCACTTCAGATAAACGGATAAAAGTCGTTCCTTGAATCTTAGCTCCACCGTTTGTCGTGTTAATCACTTCTGTGTCCTTAGCGTTTTCAATATACATTTCCAACTGATTTTTCATACTTTTAAACGTTTCATTTGTGTAAACCATATTACCATACACATCTTCCACCATCATTTTTTCACTCAATTCATTTTCTGAAACTCGATTGGTAACATGGTCATATTCTATCCCTTCAGCATAACGACTATTATCTTTAAATGATAGATTTTGTCCCACTAAAATAATCGGCTGACATTCAAGAAGTTTTAATAACTGAAACGTCATCACTGCGATCGAAGATGCATCCAAAACGATATTTATCGCTTCATTTTCATTTGTTTTAACTAATTGAGGAGAAATTGTATCTTGACTTGTCAGCATATGTAGCATTGGTCCTGGATAACCTTTGAGAGTTTCAAACCCAACGCTGCTGCCAAAAATTAATGGTATGGAAGAAATGTTGAGTTCTTTTACTTTTTGAAAAACTTTTTGATTCAAATGGCTCGGATCATATGTACATGCCGCATCCGGATAAATGTCATGACTAATCAAGGCATTAATGGCTGACCCAACAGAAAAAATATAGGCCAATCCATGTTCTTTAATATATCGTAAGTTTTCAAATTCCTCTGAAAGAGAAGGACCTGCTGACACAATAATAGCTGGTTTGTCTTTAAAAACCGACGAATCGACATCATGTAAAATGTTCGGTGTTTTCATGACATAAGGGAAATTTTTAATTGCGTTGATGGTCCATCGCTTTTGGAACGCCGCATCCGTTGCCAAATTACTTTTTTCATGTTGAATTTGTTCTTTCAAAGCCTTCATAATAAACGTCAATTCGTTCGTATAAATCGTTTCATAAGTTGGAAGTGGAATCACAAGTATATTTTTCCCTTGATTTAATAATTTTTGAATCTCGATAATTATTTCATGTTGATCTGCTCCAGTAAAAATGGACTGAACATTTTTTAACGGCCAATCCATTATATTGACATGTGTAAAACATTGAACCAGGACTTCCAGATTCGGCTCATAAATAGAAAATTTCATTGATGGATATTGATTGGCAAATTGTTTTATATGATATCCTAGCCCGATTCCTACAAAAAGAACTTGGTCATACTGCTCAATATTTTGCCACTTCCCAATCAGCCTTGCTGCTTCATGTTCAGGGTCGTATTTGCTGTGAAGATAACGAATTTTGTCATTCCATTTTATTTTCATTGTCAAAGAGCCTTTTTTGGCAGGTTCCACTATAACTTGATCGCTTACTTGCGATTCCAGCGGCAACAATTTTTGAAACAATTCTCTATGGTGTAAATTTAAATACGTACGATTATCAACTAATATCATAGCGGTATCCCTCTTGATCTATCGTTATTCCAATCTCTTTCTCTAATTCTTCCAATAGTGGAAGCAGTTCGTATTGAATCGTATCGGCAATTAACACTTCATCTTCATTTTCCAACGCTTCTTGCAAAGTTTCTAAATGTTCCTTCATCGCCCCTGCTATGATTAAATATTGATCCCAATTTATAGGATGCTGCTTTGTTCCATCAATCACTGCAATCATTTGATTCAGCCACTCCAGGCCTTCGAGAAAAGCGACGAATCGATTCCATGTCGATTTATCTGCATGGTTGTAAAAATCATCAACTAAAGGTGGTAGTTCTGGTTTTGCTCTTTGGATATACTCGCTTGCAGAAAGGAGAATGTCATTAATAAACTGTTTCACTGTTTTCAGAACAATCTCCAACTCACTGATGCCCGTAAGATGATCTTCTAAAAACAATTCATGATCCTCATAAACTTCTTTTCCATCCGCAATAAAATGGCTGAAAAAATAATGGTCGTTCGTTTCATCATTTATTTTTTTTATGACATCATCAACACTTGGTTGATTCAAATCCCATGTTTTCTCGTTTATTTTTAAAATCATAATTGGCCTCCGACTTTATTTTAAATCGTTGCTTCATACATAAAATAAAATATTTCTACTATTGTTATCGGTCTGAAAATGAAAATATTGAGTGAAATTCAAATAGGACATTTATGGCTAGATTAGATTGTGAAAAAAGGGAGATTATAAGAGTGGAAGAAAAAAGTGATCTTCTAAAAAAGAAGACCACTTTTTTATTAAGATTAACGAAGAAGTTGCAATACTCCTTGCGGTTGTTGGTTTGCTTGAGCCAACATAGCTTGAGCAGCTTGAGCAAGAATAGAGCTCTTCGTTTGTTCCATCATTTCTTTTGCCATATCGACGTCACGAATACGTGATTCAGCAGCTGTTAAGTTTTCAGAAGAAGTACTTAAATTATTAATAGAATGTTCTAAACGGTTTTGGTACGCACCAAGTTTAGAACGCTCTGCAGATACTTTTTGAATAGCTCCGTCAATAACTTTCATCGCTGTATTTGCTTGTGATTGAGTTTGAACTTGTAATCCTTTAACACCTAACGCAGAAGCAGTCATTTCATTAATATCAAGTGACAAATTTTGACCAGTATTTGCACCGATTTGGAATGTGGCGCTTCCATCTGTACGTGCATTTTCTGCTTGTTTTGTTTCGGTAAAACTTGATAACGCATTTGTAGCAGCTGTTTTAACATTTCCGGAAGAATCCTTAACTGTTATCGTTATTCCATTAATAGCATTATTTGTACCGCCTGTATTAGCTGTGACTGTAATTTTACCACTTGCGTAAGATGCCGTACCGTCGGTAATTAAAGCCATGACACCTGATATTGTCGAGGTACCCGACACAGCCAATGAAGTTTCTTTAGTAGTTCCATTTACAACATAAGATACCGTTATTGTATCTCCCGAAGCAATACCTAAATTATTTCCATTAGCATCTTGAAGTTGAGTTAATACTGCAGTTCCAGCAGTTATAGCTGATGATCCTGATTTTAAAACTGCACTTGTATTTTGATTCGCAATAGCACTGTTAACCGCTTTACCCATAGAACCATCTAATAAATTCTTTGTATTAAACTGTGTTGTAGAAGCAATACGATCAATTTCTTTTGTTAATTGATCCATTTCATCTTGAATGTTTTTACGATCTTCAGCTGTATTTGTATCATTTGAAGCTTGAACAGCCAATTCACGCATACGTTGAAGAATGGAGTGAGTTTCGTTTAATGCGCCTTCAGCGGTTTGAATTAAAGAAATACCGTCTTGAGCGTTGCGAGAAGCTTGGTCTAATCCGCGAATTTGGCTGCGCATTTTTTCAGAGATAGCCAGCCCTGCTGCATCATCCGCCGCACTGTTAATACGAAGACCGGAAGATAATTTTTGCATTGATTTGCTTTGTGCATTAGTAGCAGCATTTAATCGGTTTAACGTGTTTAACGCTGCGATATTGTGGTTGATAATCACGTTCTTTTCCTCCTTGAAATTGGTTTTGGTTCACATCCGTGTGAACGTGAGGATGATAGGTCGGCCGCCCTATTTCCTCGTTCGTGTTTTATATCGGCAAGGGAGGAAATTGTTTAATAGATTTCAAAAATTTTTTTGGGTTATA
The DNA here is from genome assembly GCA_014896555.1 of Caryophanales bacterium. Classification (GTDB taxonomy): domain Bacteria; phylum Bacillota; class Bacilli; order Bacillales; family DSM-4216; genus Bacillus_O. Next base: position 4,236 of record JADBKC010000048.1, read on the forward strand.
TGATAAAATAAGCTAGATTTGTATGAAAGGAGGATATTCTATGGATATTGCCGGGTTATCGGTAGGCTTACATCAAATCCAGCTGCAGCAAAACGTCGGGATTGCCCTGACACGGAAAGCGATGGATACGGCTCAGATTCAAAGCCAAGAAATGATCAACATGATTCAGCAATCAGCCGTTCCCGCTCCCCATCCGACATCCGGTCATAAGATTGATGTAAGGATTTAACTTAAAAAATCCGACAGTCGAGCTGCCGGATTTTTTAATATCATCTTTTCTGTACTTCTATGCCCATCAGTTGATATTTCCTTTCCATTTGTGATATTTTTACATAAAATTAAGGACGATTTTTTCATAAAATCCGTTTTTCATTCTCAGGTGGAGAGGGTTTTTATATGGAAGAAAACAGATACGACAGTCCGGCAGCAGGGCAAGCGGCTTCGTCGAAAAGACGCTGGTGGATTTTGGCGACGGTGTCGGTCGGGACGTTCATGGCTACGCTGGATGGCAGCATCGCCAATGTGGCGCTGCCGTCGATCGCCCGCGACACTCATACGTCCATGGGAGATGTGCAATGGGTGTTAAACGCGTATCTGCTGACGATTTGCGCCCTTTTGCCCGTTGTGGGGAAAATTTCCGACATGGTGGGACGTACGCGGATTTATAATTACGGGTTTTTGATCTTTACGCTGGGGTCGTTATGGTGCGGACTTTCTCATTCGCTTACAGGATTGATACTGGCCCGAATCGTTCAAGCGATCGGTGCGGCCTGTATGATGGCGAACAACCAAGCGATTGTATCGGTGACATTTGCTAGCGGCGGACGCGGCCGGGCAATGGGCATTACAGGGGCGATGGTGTCGATTGGATCGCTGACGGGTCCGGGGATCGGCGGGATTTTCATCGGCCATTTTGGCTGGCCGGCGATCTTTTTCGTGAATATTCCTATTGGGATTATCGGCTTTATCGCTGGTTGGTTTATTTGGCCCCGCTCAAAAAGAAACAGCCAGCAAGAGCCTTTCGATTATACGGGTTCGGTTTTGTTTGTGATCGGAATGGTCGCCTTCTTATACACGGTCTCCAAAGGCGAAGAATGGGGCTGGGGGTCAACAAGAACGCTTTCGATCGGGCTTCTGGCTATCATTTTCTTGCTCGCGTTTTTCATTTGGGAGCGAAAAACACGCTTTCCGATGCTTGACTTTTCTCTATACAAGATTCGCGCGTTCCGTATCGGCAATATCACGGCGTTATTGTCGTTTGTTGCCCTTTTTTGCTCGAACGTGATGATGCCGTTTTATTTGCAAAACATTCTCGGATTCTCTCCGGAAAAAACCGGTTATGCGATGATGGTGTATCCGATGGTGATGGCGGTCGTCGCTCCGTTTGCGGGCTGGCTTTCCGATAAAATCGGGTCGTCTTATTTAACGACCGGAGGATTGCTTCTGAATGCGATTGGGTTCGCACTGTTAAATACGTTGTCGATGAAAGAAAGCATGTGGATCGTGGCTCTGCACTTAGCGATTTTCGGGCTCGGCCACGGTTTCTTCCAGTCGCCGAACAATTCCAGCGTAATGGGTGCCGTTCCGCGTCCGCAGCTGGGAACGGCGGGAGGACTGAATGCGCTTGTCCGCAATGTCGGAATGGTTTTAGGCGTTTCGTTCTCCGTCACTTTGCTGACGTTCCGCATGAATCAGCTGAGCGGCCATTCAGGGCAAGTTTCCGCTCACGAAAGCGACCCTGCTTTGATGATGCAAGCACTTCATACCGTCTTCTGGGCGGCGTTTGCGATTTGCTTAGTTGGCGTTATGCTTTCCTCTTTGCGCCTGAAAAAACAACCCCAGTCTTCTGATTAAAACCGTCCTTCTCCGACATTCACACACGTTTGTCGGAGAGGTTTTTTATAGGCTGAATTTCGCCGTCAATTGTGAAAATATATTGTGAATAAAGCAAAGATAGGAGCCCGGTCGAGCGCATCGTCTGAATGTAAAAACTGCTGGCCGGTACATTCTCGTTCCCGTTTTAATATCGAAGCGAGACGACTGATTTGCTGACGGTGATGTTCTCCAATGGATAACCTCTGCTCCGCAAATAGTATTCCACTCCGTTTTTGGCAATATCGATATTATTTTTAGGACCGATGGTGACATGCCTCACCGGCAGCTTTTCTTTCAATTCAATCGAAATATAAGGAATAATGATGCCGTTAGCCGAGCGAAACAAGACTTTGCCGTCGCCGGTATTTGCTTTTCTTCTGCGTGTAAAAGCAATGCGGTATTCTTCTTCGTTTTTGAAAGCTTCATGTTTGAAAAATATCGAGCAGGATGTAATGATTTCCGTAAAATAAGCCGGCAGTTTGGCCACCATTTCATCATCGTCAAACTGCCCGCGGTGCTGCAGAAGGAATTCAAACGATCGGATCAATGAATGAAGGAGAGTCTGTTCTTGCTTTTCTTTTTCGTACAGGACATTTCCGTAGACAACGCTGAATTCTTGTCCCATGTTTTCCGAAAGGCGGTTGATTTCCGCCAACAATTTATCGTAAGAAAAGCCGATATTGTAGCCGTCTCCCCCCGAGTAGTTATACCAGAGGGTTAACGAATCTTGATTGGGAGTCAAAGACAAAACGTATACTTCCAAATGATCCAAATGAATCTCATGCAAAAATTTAGAAAGAGCCCATCTCATTTTTCCCACAAATCGATTCCGGCATTTCAAAAGTTCCACGTCATTTCCGTACTTTTGGTTGATGTGTTGTTCAAATAATTCAAGTACATGGCGAGCAATATGATGAATGTAGACCAACTCGCCCGAATCGTTTAAAAAATTTCCTTTGGACATCCAGATGCTTCTGTTGTCGATCATTCCCATGAAGCTATCCAAATTGGTGTAGTGGTAGAGAATATCATGGGGACGTTCCGTTTGCCCTATGGCTCTTCCCATGTACTTCCAAAACAGCGATTGCAGCTGCTGCATAAATGAGTCTTGCTCTGCCATCCCATCACTCCCCGATCATATTCACGATGTCCATGTTTCTTTTACTTCAACCACTTCTTCTCTTCTTTTTCCCAAAATCCTGAAAAACAAACCTGCGTTCCGATCGCGCCGCACCTCCAACATATGGCATCCACTAAAGCGAAAAAGCCGAATTCCCTTTCTGCTTGAAAAAGAATCCGACCTTGCCTTTTGTACTATTCATATGATGAATTGTCCGTACTTATCCCTTTTTTCTTTCCGTTCATTTTTCAGCTATTATCAAATGATGGAATTCGCCAATAATCCATTTTTTCAATGGAATATAACGGGTTCCATTAGCCTTAGCGTAACAGAATTTCATGAGGATCTTTCCTCATTCGCCAAAATCCGATACACTTTTCATAAATATGGAGAAAGCACATAACGGAGGAGGAAACCAGTTCATGATTTTCATTTTATATGCAAGCCTTATTCTTTTTATCGGAGTTCTGATCTTTTTGGACCGCGTTGCCGTTAAAACGTACCGCTCCGTCCGGCCGAAAGTGGAACATATTCAAGGGACAATCAAACGTATGCAAGAGCAAACCGATCTTATCAAAGAGGAAGCCATCAAACTTTCTGAATATCAGCGTCAAATGCTGGAAAAGATCGAAGACACCAGGAATTCATTGGAAACTGCTGCAACAGCGGCGAAGCAAACACCGGAAATGGTGAAAGAATTCATTAGCGCTCTCTACACTCAAAGAAAAAAGAATTAAGCTGGCCACATTCTTCTTATACAATTGATGATCTCTCTGCTTTTCGGATGTCGATCCACACGGCATCCTTTTTTCAATAAAATAATTTTTATTAAATTTTACTTTTTCATTCTTTTAAAACGCTTTCATTGAGGCTTTCATCTTGACTTCGACATCATACGACATTATACTCAAAAAGTAGAAATATTAAGATTTCTGAAAATTCAACTATTTTGTAGTAGGAGGACATCATGAGTACACTGTTTCGAAAAAAATCGATCGAAGAAATGCTGGCGCAAAGCCAGAAGAAAGAGCTAAAGCGATCACTTGGATTGCTGGACTTGATCTTTCTGGGCGTCGGCTGTGTCATTGGTACAGGCATCTTTGTCGTAACGGGAGTAGTGGCAGCTCAAAGTGCGGGTCCCGCTATTATTCTCTCCTTTATCTTGGCTGGGATTGCCTGCGCGTTAGCTGCCTTTTGCTATGCCGAGTTTTCCTCAGCAGTGCCGATTTCCGGAAGTGTATATACGTACACATACGCAACCCTTGGCGAAATTTTCGCCTTTTTGATCGGCTGGGACTTAATGCTGGAGTACGTGCTGGCCATTTCAGCAGTCGCAACCGGCTGGTCGGCTTATTTTCAATCGCTCATTGCTGGATTTGGCATCAAAATACCGGCCATTCTTTCTTCAGCTCCCGGATCTGGGCATGGAGGCGCGGTTGATTTACCGGCAATTCTGATTATTCTGTTAATTTCTGCTTTGGTTAGCAAAGGAGTAAAAGAAAGCACTCGTTTTAACAATATTATGGTGCTATTGAAGCTTGCCGTCATTATCGCTTTTATTGTTGCGGGCGCTGGCTATGTAAAGCCGGATAATTGGACGCCGTTTATGCCATATGGTTTTAGCGGGGTCGTGACGAGCGCCGCAACTGTTTTCTTCGCCTATATCGGCTTTGATGTCATTGCGACTGCTTCTGAGGAAGTGAAACGGCCGCAGCGGGATATGCCAATTGGAATCATTGCTTCCTTAGCCATTTGTACGATCCTATATATTGGCGTTTCGCTTGTTCTAACGGGAATGGTCCCTTATGAAAAACTAAATGTAGCCGATCCGGTCGCCTTTGCTCTTAAATTTGTCGGTCAAGACCGTCTGGCCGGGGTTATATCTGTAGGCGCTGTTGCCGGGATTACGACTGTTCTGCTTGCTTTGATCTATGCGCAAGTCCGGCTTTCTTATGCAATGAGCCGAGACGGTCTGCTTCCAAAAGTGCTTGGACGTGTTCACCCATCTTACAAAACGCCATTTGTCAACACTTGGATCACAGGTATTATTGCTGCTTTCATTGCAGGCTTTGTTGATTTAACAACTCTTGCCCATCTTGTCAATATGGGAACACTTGCCGCTTTTTCGTTAATTTCCATTTCGATTATCGTGCTGCGGAAAAAATATCCTAACTTAAAACCTTCGTTCAGTGTTCCATTTGTTCCGGTGCTTCCGGCGATTAGCGCTTTGATCTGTATCTACTTGTCACTAAGCTTGCCAAAAATCACCTGGATCTCTTTTCTCATTTGGTTGGCGATTGGAACGATTATCTACTTTATCTACGCTAAAAAGCATAGTCATTTATCTAGTACTCAACACTAGTCAAATTTGTCAGACATGCGCTTATCATTATCCAATCATTTCCTCAAACCACGAGGAGTGTGGAAAGTTTTCCTTAATTCCATCATCAAGGCGAGTCAAACTTTCGCCTTTGCTTTGAAAACACAGTACTTCTTTCAATGAAAACCACAAACACTATCTTGAAAGAATTCCTTTATCGAAATTCAAGCAGCTGGGACTGGCTTTTAGAAAGAATTGCCCCTTCATACTTTCATGTATGGAAAAAAACGGTTTACTTTTTCTATCTTGCAAAATTTGGAGGGGCGATTTCTTTATAAATTAGACTAGACAGTCCTCAAGAAAAAGCGAAATCGAAAGATAATACGATTTGTGAGCGCTTTAATAATGTAAAATGGTTGTTTTCCTTCATTTTTTTCCCTTTACATTCTCACTCTCCCAGGATTAAGATAGGAGCATTCTAAAAATAATAAAGTTAATCCAAACATCTTTTATCGCTTAATTCATGATGAAGCGGGGGAAACCAACCGCAGCCTTATAGGCTGCATGGGGTGAATCCTAATATTTGGAGGGGTGACTCTTTCCACCCTAATCCGACAGCTAACCTCGTAGGCGTTTGAAAAGAGGAGATGTCTCTTTGACTATGCTCTTTTGTGCCGCAGAGTCATTTTCCCTCTGCGGCTATTGTTTGTGCAAAATGAAAATTCCACTTTTATCAATATTTTCAAGAGGTGCAAGCCATTATGTTCACGACATTAAAACGATTGCTGATAGGAAAGCCGCTGAAAACAAATTCGCTTAGCGAGCATAAATTAAGCAAACTGAAAGCGCTGGCTATATTATCATCTGATGCCTTATCTTCTGTTGCATACGGTCCCGAACAGGTGCTAATCGTCTTAGCTACTGTAGGAGCAGCGGCTTACTGGTATTCGCTTCCAATTGCAGTAGGGATTTTGATACTGCTCATAGCGTTAATCCTTTCCTATCGGCAAATTATTTACGCCTACCCTCACGGAGGTGGAGCGTATATCGTATCCCGAAACAACTTGGGCGAAACAACTGGCCTCGTCGCCGGCGGTTCGCTCTTGGTCGATTATATTTTAACCGTTGCCGTCAGCATTTCGGCAGGGACGGATGCCATCACATCGGCATTTCCTTTCCTGCATGCCCACAGTGTGCTGATTTCTATTCTTCTTGTGCTCTTTATTACCATTTTAAACTTGCGTGGGCTGTCGGAGTCGGCAACGGTATTGTCCTATCCAGTCTATTTGTTCGTATTGGCCTTGATGGTGTTAATTGCGTTCGGTATTCAGAAGGTGGCCACAGGCCAAATTCCGGCATCCGCCCATGAACCGATGGGACATTGGGTAGATGGCGTCAGCATGTTTTTATTGTTAAAAGCTTTTACATCTGGATGTTCTGCGTTAACAGGGGTCGAAGCCGTTTCGAACGCCATTTCGAATTTTAAAGACCCCGCTGAAAAAAATGCGGTCCGCACACTCATGATGATGGGCGTTTTGCTTGGAATTTTGTTTTCCGGCATTACCTTTTTAGCGTATTGGTACGGAATCGGCCCTAAATCGGACGAAACCGTCGTCTCTCAAATTGCGGATCAAACATTCGGCCGAACGCCATTCTATTATTTTGTACAAGGAACAACCGCCTTAATTCTCGTGTTGGCAGCGAATACAGGTTTTTCTGCTTTTCCTCTTCTCGCAGTCAATTTGGCGACTGATAAATATTTGCCGCGCATGTTTACCATTCGAGGCGACCGGCTTGGGTATTCAAACGGCATTTTGTTTTTAAGCATCACTTCCATCATTCTCATTATCGCGTTTAAAGGAAAAACGGAAAACTTAATTCCTTTATATGCGGTTGGCGTTTTCATTCCTTTCACCCTCTCCCAAACCGGGATGATTGTCAAATGGATTCGGGAAAAACCAATGGGATGGAAATGGAAGCTCTTGACCAACTTTGTCGGAGCGCTTATTACCTTTACCGTTGTTTTGACTTTGTTCATTACAAAATTTACTCAAATTTGGGCTGTTTTCGTCTTTTTGCCTGTAATCATTACCATGTTTTATAAAATTAATCATCATTATATCAATGTGGGAGAACAATTACGGATCAACCATGATGAACAAACTCCGCCTATTGCGGGCAATGTAGTCATCGTTCCGGTTGCCGGAATCACGAAAGTAGTGGAAAACTCATTAAAATATGCCCAATCGATCGGAGACTATGTGATTGCAGTCTATGTAGCATTCGACCGCGAAAGCGAAGAGGCTATGCAGAAAAAATGGAAGCAATGGCAGCCCGATGTACGGCTTTTAACCTTTGTGTCTCAATATAGAAGTTTGGTTCATCCGATTGGAAGGCTCATTGATTTTATCGAAGACAAAGCGGAAGATTACAACTATCAAGTCACCGTTTTGATACCGCAGTTTTTGCCTCGCAAAAGATGGCATCATATTTTGCATAACCAGTCGAGCTTGCTGCTGAAGGCTTATTTGCTTCGTAATAAGAACGTAGTCGTCGCTACTGTTCCTTACCATTTCAAGAAATAGACAAACGCCCCTATCCATTGAAAGGGGCTTTTTCTTTTGATATCAATAATAGGCCTCATACTACCACCTCACCGCTATTTTTGTGCCTGTCGCTTGTAAAGCAAAATGAAAACAATGAATCATTTTATTTTTTGATTTTTTCAAAAAAATACTAGATAAAACCAGTTATTTTGATAGAATTAATCTTGATCTGTATTTTCCTGTAAGCTGGCAGTGAAACCTGCCGCTTAAACCTTGATCGATGAATAGCAAGAGCAAAGGAAGAAGAAAATGTGTACAGAATAGCGATTGATGATGAAAGAGATGTGTATATGGCCAGTTCCATCGGAAAAAAAGTGGCGGAAGAATTTGGGCTGGACAAAATTCAACAAACCAAGCTGGTTGTTTCGATCATGGAATTGGCACGCAACATTATCTATTACGCGGCAAAAGGGGAAATTTTTATTACTCCCGTTCCCGCTTACGGAATTGAAATTGTGGCAATCGACGAGGGGCCCGGAATTAAAGAGATTGAGAAAGTTCTAAAAAGTGAGATACGTTCCAAAAAAGGGCTGGGCCTCGGTTTGTCCGGAGTACAGCGGTTAATGGATGAATTTGAGATTAACAGCAAAGAAAATGTAGGAACGAGAATCCGAGCCGTGAAGTGGTTAAATGAAAGGCAGGGGAACCAACATTAATAAACCATTGAAACATGGAGAAGTAAACTATGGTTTGATTCTGCTTAAGCCGGACGGCCAAATTGAATATATGAACGATAAGGCACAAACATTAGTGGGGGCAGGAAGCCAGTCCGAGCCAAAAAATATTTTTCAGTGCTTTGCCCATCCAGAGATTAACAAAAAGCTGTACGATTGCATAGGCGGGATTGCTGATCAATTTGTCGCCGATCTTCACTCCAAACCTTATCTTTTTTTATTCCATAAAGCCATTGGCCATCAACCATCAAGCAAGCTTTATATGTATATCTTTAGACTTGATCAATTAAAGAAATTAGAAGACCACAATCATTGGAATGAGAACTTATTAACTTCCATCGGTGAGATGTCAGCCGGCATCGCCCATGAAGTGAGAAACCCATTAACAGCCGTAAAAGGATTTTTGCAATTATTGAATCAATCGTATAAAACCGAATATATTGAAATTGCTCAAAGCGAGCTGGAACGGGCGATTACCATTTTAAATGAGTTAATGAGCGTTTCCAAACCAGAATTCGATCTAGAAAAACGAACCACGTTTTCCATTGCCGCTGAAATCGAATCAATTTTGCTTCTATTTCAAAACCAACTCTATAACATTAAAGTCATCAAAAAACTGGAAAATCCAAACGCCGTCATAACAGGAAGAAAAAACCAAATTAAAAAAGCCCTTTTTAACATTGTGAAAAATGCAATAGAAGCGATGCCCGATGGCGGAATCTTGACGATTGAACAATTCGAGGATCATGAAGGTGTCCATATTACCATTGCAGATACAGGCGTCGGCATCCCAAATGATAAATTACGAATGCTTGGCACCCCTTTTTTCAGTTTAAAAGAAGACGGGACAGGAATGGGAGTGGCGCAAGTATTTTCAGCCATGCAAAACAACAATGCTTCCGTTCAAGTAAAAAGCGAAGAAGGAAAAGGGACTGCCTTTTGTTTGCACTTTCCAAAGGGCATCCAGCATTTAGACCCATTCTCGAGGAGGGATATTATGACGAAAAACATTTCATTGGAAAATGAGTTAACTGATTTTTTGATCAAGAACGTCGACAAGTACGCGAAACAATGGGTTCAATATTTGAATGAAGATAAATGCTATTGTAACCACTTTCACTCAAGCGACGCAGAAGAGGAACAGTTCAATCATTGCAAGAGTTTTATCAGTCTTGTTGTGAGAAGCATTCCAGAAATCAAAGCAGAAGAAATCATGGACTGGTCGAAAGAGCTTGGCACATCGAGGGCCAAAACCGATTTTCCTATTCATCTAGCGTGGGAATTTTTCCAATCTTCCCGGAGCATGATTTGGGAGGCCATCCATTCCTTTTATCAACAATCCAATTCAAGTCTTGTCATCGATGAGTTTTTTTCGCTCGAACGAAAAGTCAATAATATTATTGATATGATGATTAACTCCTACACAGCTTATTATGTTCAATATAAAGACGAACTGCTGAAAAGCCAGCGCGAGACCGTCGACGAGCTATCCGTGCCCGTCATCCCAATCACCGATAAAATTTGCATTCTTCCGATTGTGGGCACAGTCGATACATATCGAGCGAAAAAAATTCGCGAGAAGACTCTTTTTAAAGTGAAAGAGTTTAAAGCGAGCAAATTAATTATTGACATCTCTGGTGTTCCCTTCGTTGACACCGCTGTTGTCAATCATCTTTTTAAAATTGTGAAAGGGATTAAACTGCTGGGGTGCTACACCATCTTAACCGGAATCAGCCCGGAAATCGCCGATACGATGATCGAACTCGGCATCGAAATCGGAGAAGAGCTGGAAACACGCTCCGACCTTCAGCAGGCACTCCAAGAAATTGGCTTTGACCATGCTTCGAACCTTGCAAAAATAAAAAATTAAAGTAAATGGAATCTATTACGAAAAAGAATGACCGTCTGACCGTCCACTGATGATGGCCATTCTCTTCTCGTATTTCGTTTTCCTTACAATGCTACAGCTGGCTTTCTGCTTCCTTTTTGATCGGCTGCGGATTTCTCATAATGATTGGATATAGCAGCAATCCAACCACAAATAGACCGATGCCTAATGAAAATGTTTTCATATCAGCCGTTCCCGTTTTAATGACCCAAATGGAGTACACCAATGCAAGAACGGTGATCACTCCATCTATTCTCCGTGCCCCTTTCGCTACTCCATAAGTTTCTCCGGTAGTCACCAACTTTAATTGATAGACGGCGGACACAAGATAAGGAATCAAATAGGCCAACGTCGCCACTACAATCACAAAGTTATAGGCTCTGCTCACCGTATGGGAAATGGTCGAGAACAAAAAGATCTGTGTCATCAAATTCGTAAGAGTTAAAGAGTTTACTGGACTTCCCTTTCTATTGGTTTTGGCGAAAAAAATGGGAAATAGTCCGGTTTTTGCCGCTTGATAAGGCACTTCGGAACTGACGACAATCCAGCCTACTGTCGATCCGAACAAAGAAATTAAGGCTAAAATCGCCATAATATAAGTCCCAGCGCTTCCAATCACTTGTCCTAAAGCATCGACGAGCGGTTTTTGCGATTCTCTCAGTTCATCTTGAGAGAGAGCCCCCATCGTTAGCAGTGTAATCGCGATATAAATCAGCATCGAAATCAACAATCCTAAAAGGGTCGCTTTTTTCACATCACCTTGCGATTTTGCCCGGTTGGAAAGCATCACGGCCGACTCGATGCCGATAAACGCCCACAAAGCGGAAATGGCAGCCCCATTGACCTGACCGCCTAAAGAAACAGCCTTTCCAGCTGAATCCACAAACTGTTTGGCATTTCCTAAGTTGCTTTGATCAAAGGCAAAAATAGTGAAAACGACAAATAAGGTAAATCCAAGCACTTTCGCAACCGTCGCCGTTAAATTGATTTTCCCGGCACCGTCAAAGCTGCGAGTCAAAATCCATTGAATTCCCCACAACATCACCGTACACACCAAAAAGGTAGTCAATTTTCCAACTTCCAATTGAAAAGACCCGGCTGACCATAAAAGCTTTTTGCTTTGCATGATCGGGAAAAAGGTAGTTAAATAGCCGGCAAAGGAAATGATAACCGAAGCGGTCGCAGCCCAGTTTGCAGCCCAATAACCCCACGCCATGCTGTAGCCGGCAACCCGTCCGGCATTAGGCGAAGAAAACATTGCTTGCGCGTAGCTTTGCGGCCCCGCTTTCAGCTCCGGTTTTCGAATAGACAAATTTCCAAATACGAGCGCAATCATAAAAACCCCCAGCCCGGTTGCGATCCAGGCGAGAGTGGCCCCCCACGGACTGGACACTTGGGCCAAATTAGCTGGAAGCATAAAAACGCCGCCCCCTACCATATTTCCAACAACAAACATGGTTAAAATCCATAATCCCCATTTTTTATTGTTCATTCTGCTCACCTTTCTGATTCATGATCTCAAAACCAATCCTTCTTCCTTTATTAAGAAAAAACGATCGTTTTCATCGGGATCTTGATTTGACTTTACTATTTTACAACAAGTTCTTTAGTTTAGTAAAGTGGTAGAATGATAAAGAAAGAGGAGATGTTTCCCACCTGTTCAAAAGTCCTCCATATATTTTTGAAAATAGGCATGAAAAATGGGGCCGACTGAAAAGCCATAGTTATAGCTCTTTACAGTCAGCCCCTGATATTCGAAAACATCGATTCATTGAACTCCTAAGCGTAAATAAAACAGCCTCTCTTCATTCCGCAAGTTCCTTCATTTTTCTGATAATCGCGTCCGTTACTTCTTTTGTCGTGTTCTTTCCGCCTAAATCCGGTGTTTTGATTCCTGCTTCCAGCACCGCCTCAATCGCATTCAACAGCAAATCAGCCAATTCCTGTTGGCCAAAATGGTCTAGCATCATTTTAGCTGTCCAAATTTGGCCGATTGGATTGGCAATACCCTTACCGGCAATATCCGGTGCGGAGCCGTGGACGGGTTCAAACATAGATGGATATTTTCCGTTTATATTGATATTTCCAGATGGAGCGATGCCAATGCTGCCCATAATGGCCGCTCCAAGATCGGTCAAAATATCTCCAAACAAGTTGCTCGCGACAATGACATCAAATTCTTGCGGTCTTGTAACGAAAAAAGAAGCCAACGCATCAATATGATACGACTTCATTTTGACATCAGGATATTTCGCCGCAACTTCTTGAACAACGAGATCCCAAAAAGGCATCGTATGGACAATGCCATTTGATTTCGTTGCGCTTGCGACACGCTTTCTTCTTGTTCTGGCGAGTTCAAAGGCGTATGTCGCTGCACGCTCGATTCCCTTTCTCGTAAACACAGCGTTTTGAATCGCCATCTCCTCTTCTCCACTGTGGATTTTTCCTCCGATTTCGCTGTACTCGCCTTCGCTGTTTTCACGAACGACTAAAAAGTCAAAACCGGCTGGATGAGCCAAAGGCGATTTTTATTCCTTTCAACTGTTTAGCCGGCCGGACATTGATCACCTGCTCAAATTCCCTTCTGATTTTAATCAAAATACCCCATAAGGACACATGGTCGGGCACCAAACGAGGATCTCCAATGGCTCCTAAAAAGACGGCATCGCTGTCTGCTAGGCGGCTTAAACCATCTTCCGGCATCATTTTTCCATGCTCCAGAAAATATTCGCAGTTCCAAGGATATGTATCGTAAGAAAAGGAAAGGCCTCCATGCAGCTTGGCCAACTCTTCCAGTACTCGCAATGCTTCTGGAACGACTTCTTTGCCGATCCCATCTCCGGGTACCACAGCTATTTTCTTTGTTTTCATCCTAAACCCTCCAAACCTGTCTTTATCCCGCTTATGTATAGCCCACCACGACTAAAACGAGCAAAATGAACGGGGACACACGTTCTTTTACTTGACAACCTGATTTTTTTCAGCCAATCGACAAGACGAATCTTCACGAATGAAAATATTCATCTATTCAGAATTTTACGCCTATTTTTAGATAAGGACAAATGATAATACATAAGAGAAAAACAGAAGAGAATTTCTGATCAAAAAGGGAATGCCCCGCTCTACGGCAGAACCTTCCCTTTTGAATACTACTATGGACCATGCTTCACTTTGCGGATGACTAAAATACCGAGCCGGGCCGAATCCATCGTTCCCGCCGTTGTCGGCGAGACGAATTTATTTTGGCTTAGCTGCTGCATAATCAGCCCGCATATGCTTAAACTCACTCCCGCGATGATAATGCTGACAAGGCGGGGAAGCCGGCTGGCAAATAAAATGTGGGACTGTTCTTCATTGAGATGAAGCAAATCTAAAGAAAAATCCTCAACGCCAATCCATGAAGAAATGATAGACAATAAGATTAATGCACCGATTAAATATCTTTTTTTCATCGCTTATCCTCTTTCTTTTGACTTGCTGAGAAAGCAACAGAATTCATCGCATCATCGCACATATTGGATATCGATATTTTCCATTGCTGCGCTGTTACCACCGCCTGTCTGCTTCCTTTTTATTCCCGAAATCTCCATATAAAAGCTGCGGCCTGCCGAGTTTTCCACAGCAGACCGCTGAATTCAGTTTCATCTAGGATGTCCAGAAAAAGAGGGGGAAATTTCTAAAACAGGAACGAGAAAGTTTTCTAAACTAACGAAAACTCCATTAAACGAAAATAATTCTCATTTAGTTCTTTTGCTTCTAATGATAATGATTATCATTATCTTTGTCAAGGATTTCAAGAAACTTTTTGGCGATTAGAGATTCTTTATTCTGAAATGACACGAAAACTGCTATAATGCAATATAGAGGATTTCGATCTGTTTTGCCAGCGGATCGCCATTTTGTGAACATCTAAAGATTATGATAAAAGGAATGATGCAAGTGGCTGGCTATCGGCAATTTTACGATAAATTGGCAGAAGTGGTCATGAAAGACAATATCAACGTAGACGAATGTCTAAAAAAACACACCTATACACGGTTAGGTGGTAAAGCGGACCTTTTTGTCACACCTACTACTTTTGAGGAAGTTCAAGCAGTGGTTCAATTTGCGAAAAAAGAACAAATTCCTTTCACTTTGATCGGCAATGGGTCCAATTTAATCGTGAAAGATGGTGGAATACGCGGCATTGTTCTTTGTTTAAAAAACTTGAACAAAATTGTTGTGGAAGGAAATCAGCTCCGCGCACAAAGCGGCGCTGCGATTATCGATGCTTCTAGATACGCCTTGGAAAATCGGTTAACCGGTCTGGAATTTGCGTGCGGAATACCCGGTACGGTCGGAGGCGCCGTTTTTATGAACGCCGGTGCCTATGGCGGAGAAATAAAAGATGTGCTCGATTATGTGATGGTCGTGGATCGCGACGGAAACTTATTAAAACTGCCGGCTTCTGACCTCGATCTTTCTTACCGTACAAGTAATGTGGCCGAAAAAGGCTATATTGTGCTGGAAGCTGTCTTTACGCTGCAGTCAGGTGACTACGAAGAAATCAAAGCAGTAATGGATGACTTAACAGAGCGCCGCGAGTCCAAACAGCCTTTGGAATATCCTTCTTGCGGCAGCGTGTTTAAACGGCCGCCTGGCTATTACGCCGGAAAATTAATCCAAGACAGCGGACTTCAAGGCACACGAATCGGCGGCGCAGAAGTCTCCACAAAACATGCGGGCTTTATTGTCAATATCGATAACGCCACTGCATCCGACTATATCGCCTTGATTCGCCATGTACAAAAAACGGTCAAAGAAAAATTCAACGTCAGCCTCGAAAGAGAAGTCAAAATCATCGGGGAAGACTTAACAGACCCTTCGAAAAAATGCTAACGAAAAAAGGGAAAGGGACCATTTCCCATCCATTCAAGCGGGGAATGATCCCTTTTTTCCGTATTTGAAGACATCACATGAAGGATTAGACTCATTATGATCCGGCTGGTTTCACATTTTCGTGCTATTCAATGATCTGGATCAACAACGGTCATCCAAGTCCTTTTATTATTTTATGGATCAATGATTAACGCAATGATTTTTAACCTCTTTCAGCCCCATATGTGATGCACCCTTCCTAATCGATATGCTTAGCTATCTTTATCGTCCGTGCGATATGTCGCGATGTTTGGAGAAGGTAATATTCAGCGTGTTGAATGGCTTTC
>JADBKC010000214.1 GCA_014896555.1 Caryophanales bacterium
CCCTTGGCAATCGACTCGAGCATCTCAATGAGGAGCGCAAGAGCTTCTTCACAATCTCCTTCCCTATACAGGAAAATCGATTCGCATCGGTATTACGGGGGTTCCCGGAGCAGGAAAGAGTACGTTTATTGAAGCATTTGGAACCTTTCTTTGTAATCAAGGTTACCGTGTTGCCGTCCTTGCGGTTGATCCAAGTTCAAGTATAAGCGGGGGAAGTATTCTCGGGGACAAAACAAGAATGGAAAAGTTGGCTAGAAATCCGCGAGCTTTTATTCGTCCCTCTCCTTCCGGCGGCAAGCTCGGGGGCGTTCACCGCAAAACACGAGAAACAATGCTTTTATGCGAAGCGGCCGGTTTTGATGTCATTCTTGTCGAGACTGTTGGTGTCGGACAAAGTGAAGTCATTGTCCGGGATATGGTCGATTTTTTTATGCTTTTAGTGTTAACAGGTGCCGGTGATGAGCTTCAAGGAATGAAAAAGGGCATCATGGAACTTGCAGATGCGGTCATTGTTAATAAAGCAGATGGAACGAATAAGCAAGAAGCAGAAAAAACAAAAGAAGAATATAACCGCGTTTTGCATTTTCTTCAGCCTGCCACGAAAGGGTGGGAGACAAAAGCATATACTTGCTCTGCTCTTTACGACACAGGAATTGACGAGGTTTGGGCGGCAATCGAGACATTCGAAAAACAAACGAAACAATCCGGCGTTTTCGATGACCGACGCAGAAAGCAAACGAAGGAATGGATCTATTCGATGATTTCCGATCAGCTCCATTACAGCTTTTTTCGCCATCCCGAGATTAAAAAACAGCTTCCGAAAATTGAAAATGAAGTCATTTCCGGTGATCGAACCGTAACTGCTGCTGTTGATGAATTATTTAAGATCTTTCATCAATTGGAACATAAATAGAGTTGCGCTTTACAGCTTTTTTTTTAAGATTTTCAAAAAAAAAAAAAAAAACGGATAGTGCCAAGGGTACTATCCAAACACTAGGGAGTTTAGGGGTATGGATCTAGTTGTACTTATCTTTTACCCAATGTTTGCTTAGTTTTTAAGCAAATTTCTTTGTCTGAATTGAAAACATGATATGATGTAAATATAAGTTATTACTAAAAGGAGCGATCGTATGAACATCGATTTTAATTTATTTATGAATGATGTCGTTCGCCAGTCCCGCGAGGAAATTGTGGAAGCCGGTTATACTGAATTAAGAACGCCGGAAGAAGTTGAAGAGGCGTTTGCCAAGAAAGGGACTACTTTAGTGATGGTCAATTCCGTTTGTGGCTGCGCCGGTGGAATTGCCCGTCCGGCAGCTCGCCATGCTTTGCACTATGATAAACGGCCCGACCATTTAGTTACGGTTTTTGCCGGACAAGATAAAGAAGCAACCGAGAAAGCGAGAAGCTATATTACAGGTTATCCGCCATCCTCTCCTTCCTTTGCCCTACTAAAAGACGGGAAACTTTGCAAAATGGTCGAACGTCATGAAATTGAAGGCCATGAGCCGATGGAAGTTGTGCTGAAATTGCAGCAAGCATTTGATGAATATTGTGAAGAAGTTTAATCATTCTTAAGCCCCGGTTATCCGGGGTTTTTTTATTTGTTTAGGAAATGATAAATTTCATACGTTGTGTATAACTTTGAATGAAGTTTGTCGCAATCTGGCTCCAGCGCCCAGCCCCTCGAGGTCACAAGCCAAATCACTCCAGAGTTTATCAACTCTTGCGTGATTCGTCTTGTGCTTCTCGGGGCTAAACGGGGCCCAGGCATCGATATGGTCTGTTTTATCGAGATCCGTATACGACTCCTTAAATTTCTTAATTAGTTTTGGGTTAATCGTAAATACTTTTGTATTAAACTTCTTCAGAGATTCATCTTCATGAAAGAACATGGCTGGATGCCAACTGTAAACCGATGTGGCTTCCATCCCAATTTGAATCTCTTGAATCAAGTTTTTTCGGGCAATATCCACGATTTGATTTCGTAGATAAGATGCCCCAGTTAAATTGTTTTCAACAGTTAGAGAAGATAATGTCTCTCCAACTAAATTCATGACACAAGCTTTCATATCTTGAGAGCTGACGTCTATTCCGACAAATAACTTCATGGGAGAAACCTCCTTTCATTTTAGGATCAGGGGAAGGACTCTTCGGGATGTCCCCAGCGCACTTGTTGATCAATCACCCTCGCGTATGAGAACTCGCTCTGATCCATGAGCTGCCTGGAAGCTGCCACTTCCAGCATGGGTTGCCAGAGGGAACAGCCTGCGGGTTAGAAGTTCAAACAAGAGCTGGAGAAACAGACTTTAATAGTAGTCAAAACTACAGGAGGAAGAAGGATTTCCCCAAATGATCCTTAAAACCATTATCTAGGGACATCACGAAAAGTCCACCCCTAAAATGGAAATTTTTCAGATAGTGGTGGGCTAGCCCACCACTATCTGAACCAGCTCCTATGAAGTTATCAAAGAACAAAATTTTAACTGGAAAATACCTCAAAAGAGGATTCTAAAAATACTATAAGGGTATTTGTCTCCTTGTCTGGCTTAGTAAGGTGGAATACCCTGAAACCCGAGGACAAG
>JADBKC010000215.1 GCA_014896555.1 Caryophanales bacterium
AATAAAAGCTCATATTTTCGGATAAAGGCTCATATATTGAAATAAAGGCTCATATCATGAAATAAGGGCTCATAACCTGCCGTTGAACATGGTTTCAGAGCGAGTAAACATCTGATCTACAAGCTAAAACAGCTCTTTTTATGAAAAAATCGCTGCTTCAAAGGATTTTTTTCATGAAAAAAGGGAAGAAGCAAAAGCTCCTTCCCTGCATTCACGTATTATTGCAGCAAAAATTTATCATATCGACTTATCAAGCGATTGGTTCAGCATTCTGTCCAAATTGTTCTAAATAGTTTTTACCCCACTCTTCAAGCTTTTTTAAAATTGGCATCAAACTTTTTCCCAGTTCTGTCAGTGAATATTCGACTTTTGGAGGAACGACAGGATATACTTCTCGGTGAACAAGTCCATCTTCCTCTAATTCCCTTAGTTGATTCGTTAACATCTTTTGTGTAATGTTAGGAATTAATTTTTTAAGCTCCATAAACCGTTTTGTCCCTTTTAAGCCTAAATGGCATAAAATGACCAATTTCCATTTTCCTTCTATTACAGACAATGTTAGTACTTTTTCGGAATAGATGCCCTGGACTTTTTCTTTTGTAGGATGTTGATAGTTCTTACCCCACTCTTCCAGCATTTCTAAAATTGGCATCAAACTTTTTCCCAGTTCTGTCAGTGAATATTCGACTTTTGGAGGAACAACAGGATATACTTCTCGGTGAACAAGTCCATCTTTTTCCAATTCCCTCAATTGATTTGTTAACATTCGCTGCGTAACGTCAGGGATTAAATTTTTAAGTTCCGTAAACCGTTTTGTCCCTTTTAAACCTAAATGGCATAAAATAAGCAGTTTCCATTTTCCTTCTAAAACTGACAATGTCAACTCTTTCTCTCGATAGATGTCACTTAGTAACTCCTTGTTCATCCTACTCACCTCCAGATACATTAGTATACTTTTTGATATTATAACACAAAAAAGTTCCTATTACACCAAGGCAGTGAGAATAAGTGATAATTAACATTAGTTCCATTAATAGGTGATCTAAATAAAACAATCCTTGAGTAAAATTCTCAAGGATTGTGAATTTTGTATTACAAGTAGCCTAATGGATCTACTGCATTGGATTTTGCAGCATTCCATGGTCCTTTATGGATCTCAAAGTGCAAGTGCTGGCCGAAGGAATATCCTGTATTTCCCATGACGCCGATTTGTTGGCCTTTTGAAACAACTGCGCCTGTACCGACAGATCTGCTCTGCATGTGTGCATAGACAGTTGTGTAGATTTGACCATTAATCGAGTGGGAAATAAAGATAGCGTTTCCATAGCTAGGAGAATAGTAGGAACGAATCACAACACCGTCAGCTGCAGCTACGATCGGCACATCTGCACGGTTCGCAATGTCGACACCCGCATGGAATTCACCCCCGCGTTGACCAAAACCGGATGACAAGCGGCCACTTGCAGGCATCATAAACATACCGCTTGATACTGGCGGAGTTGATAGGCTTGAACTACCACCGTAACTGCCTCTGCTGCTGTTACCCGCTTGAGCTTGTCTTTCAAGTTCGGCAAGACGCTGCTGTTCTAACTGAATCGCTTTTTGCATAGCTGCTTCTTGTGCCGCAAGTACTTCATTTTCTTCTTCAAGTGCTAGCTTTTCTGTATGCATGTACTTTTCTTGTTTTTTCAGCGTAGCCATTAAGCGATCTTTTTCAGCTTTTTGTGAACTTAACTGCTTCTTCATGTTTTCAAGTTCGGCACGCATTTTTTCAAGATTTGCTAGATCCTGTTCAACTTTAGCCTGTTTTTCCTCTAAAAGCGCTTTATCTTCTTTATGCTGCCGAAGAATGTCTTGGTCTGCTTCTACAATCGTTGCTACAACCCCTACCCGGTCTATAAAATCTCCAAAGGTTTGGGCACCCATTAATACATCGATGTAGTTTACCATTCCGCCTGTTTCCTGAAATGAACGTGCCCGCTCTTTAAGCATTTCATCGCGTTTTTTAATCCGTTCTTTTAAAACAGCAATTTCGCCTCTGAGCTTTTCAATGGCTGCTTTTGTTTCAGTAATTTGAGTATTTTTCTCGTTAATTTTTTCATTTGTATCGCCAATTGCGAGATCCAGTCTCTTAATCTCTACTGTTACTTTTTCCTGTTCATTTTGTAATCTGTTAATCTCTTGATCTGCTTTATTAATTCCCGATTCTACGCCTGAGCGCTTCTTTTGAAGTTCGCTCTTTTTATTTTGCAATTCTTGCAATTTTGTAGATGCAAATGCTGAATCGGCAGCCACCCCAGTAAACAAACTCCCTACCCCTACCGTTGCCGCAACGGATAGGGTTAATAATGACCTTTTCAATCCGATATTCTCCTTTCCACATTCAACTATGTATGGGTAAATCGTCGTAGTTTATTGTTGAAATCTATGTATCTGTCCACTTACAGACCCACCAGAGGCCTTCTAAACTTATCTACACTTTTAAAAACTTTCTCATTGACATCATGCTTCCCCATATACCGATTAAAGCTCCCATCAGAATGAGCAGACCAGCAACTTGGTAA
>JADBKC010000049.1 GCA_014896555.1 Caryophanales bacterium
CTTCGCTTCTTCCCTTCTTTTTGGGGTGGCTTTTTCCGTTTTCTCCCCCGCAAAAAACTGCAAATCAACGGTCAATAATCTCACTTTACGTCCCTCCGATGATTTTCATCACATCTCTCATCGCATACAGCATCATTTCAAATAAATGTTGCACCACCGCGAAAATGGCACTCATCACCACGATTATAACAATAAAAGCCACGGCAATCTTCACAGGAAATCCGACAACAAAAATATTCATCTGCGGAACGGTGCGGGCAATAATCCCCAACGCGACGTCGACTAGAAATAGGGATGCAACCACCGGAATGGCCATTTGAAAGGCGATGACAAACATGGATTGGAAAGCATGAATCAAATACTCTGCAAGAGAGCCTTTCCCAAGCGAAAACGTTCCTTGTTCAAGCGGTATGAGCTGATAACTATAATAAATACCATCAAGCAGAAGATGATGCCCGTTTACTGAAAGCAAAAACAGCAATGCAAACATGTAAAAATACTGTCCCATCAACGGGCTTTGCACTCCCGTGTGAGGATCGATGACATTAGCAATCGTAAATCCCATCTGAAAATCAATGAGAGCTCCGGCAACCTGAATAGCCGTCATCATCAACGAAGCTGTAAATCCGATCAATAACCCGATAAGCGACTCTTTCAGTATTAATAAAAAGTAGGCGCCATCAATCGCGATCGGCGCAGCATTCATGGTATAGTACATTGTCCAGGAAAGAACGAAAGAAATGGCCAGCCTATGCATGACCGGAATGGTCCGATACGAAAAAAACGGCATAGTCACAAAAAAAGACGCTACCCGGACAAAAATGAGAAGAAACACCGAAAACTTTGGAACTAGCTGATCCATGCCATCATCCCACAAACTGTGTTAAATTCGATAAAATTTGCGTTGTATAAGAAATCATATGAGTCAGCATCCAAGGGCCCAAAACCACCAATCCTACCAGCATCGCCACAATTTTAGGAATAAAAGCGAGTGTTTGTTCTTGAATTTGAGTCATTGCTTGAAAAATACTCACGATCAGTCCGACAACGAGCCCAATCAACATAATCGGACCAGATAAAATCAAAATCATATATACTCCTTTTTCTGCGAGAGAAATGACCATTTCGGGACTCATGTACTTTTCACCTACTTATAACTTTGTAAAAGGGACTCGATCACTAAATGCCAACCATCTACAAGAACAAATAATAATATTTTAAAAGGTAATGAAATCATGATCGGAGGCAGCATCATCATCCCCATAGACATGAGCACGCTGGACACCACCATATCGATGACTAGAAAAGGGATAAAAAGCATAAAACCCATTTGAAACGCCGTTTTCAGTTCGCTAATCGCAAACGCCGGCACAAGTGCAGTTAACGGTATATCCTGTATGTTTTTTGGCCGCTTCGCATTCGAATATTGCAAAAACAAATCCAAATCCTTTTCTCTCGTGTGTTGACTCATAAAGTCTTTAAAGGGAACGCTCGCCCGATCATAAGCTTCCTCCAAATTAATTTCATTTTTAAAAAGAGGTGTCAGTGCTTCCTGATTGACCTGTTGAAACACAGGCGTCATGATAAAAAAAGTCAAAAACAAACTAAGGCCAACCAATACTTGGTTAGGCGGCATCTGTTGCGTTCCAAGGGCCGTACGGACAAAAGACAACACAATAATGATGCGAGTAAAACAAGTCATTAAAATTAAAATGCTCGGCGCGAGCGATAAAACGGTCAAAAGAAGAAGCAGCTTCACCGACAATGACACATTTTCCGGCGAGCTGTTATTAAAATATTGCATGAATTCATTCATCAGACTTCTTCTCCTTGGTTTCCAGCTGCTGGATCGCTTGCTCTCTTGAAGTTTTTATTTCGTTCAACTGCTTTTCAAGCATACTTTTAAAAGGGACGGAAACGTCTTTGCCGCCCGCTTTTTGTTTTCTCTCCTGCCATTTTTGCAAGGCGACAGAAAAAATATCTTTTGTATCCAGCAATTGATCCTTTTGTTGATTGTAAAACTGTAAAAGCTTTTTATATTCTTCTTGATCGTTGATTTCTTTAAGCAATTCAATGTTTTCACCAACCCCAAGAATAAAAATCCGTTCTCCCACCTTCACCAATTGGATGGAGCGGTTTCCTCCAAGAGGAGAACCGCCCAAATGCTGGATCAGCTTCGAATCTTGAAAAGATTGGCTTTTTTTATTGATAAATTTGATTAAAAAGTAGATTAATACAATCACAAAAAGAAGCGCGAACAACATTTTTATATAATCCCAAACATTGACTCCGGTAACATCGTTCGGCGCATTGCTTTTTTTTATTGATGATCCAGAATCCTGGCATTTATCAGGATGTTCAATACAATCTTTTACGTTTCCATTCAATGTCTCTGCGGCATTGACTGCTGTTTGGCCAACACCAAAGAGAAACAGGAAAATTAAAATGATCAAACACTTTTTTGCTCGTTCTATATTCAATCGAAAGCACCTTCTTAACATTAGCCAAGCGACTTTTTAATCGCTTCTATCACCCGATCCGCTTGGAAAGGCTTGACGATAAAGTCTTTCGCTCCTGCTTGAATCGCATCTATGACCATCGCCTGCTGCCCCATGGCCGAGCACATGATCACTTTCGCATCGGCATCAATGGCTTTTATCGCTTTTAATGCTTCAATTCCATCCATCTCAGGCATCGTAATATCCATCGTTACAAGATCCGGCTGCAACTCTTTATATTTTTCCACGGCTTGGTTTCCATCGGCCGCTTCCCCAACCACTTCATAACCGTTTTTCGTTAAAATATCTTTAATCATCATTCTCATAAAGGCTGCATCATCTACAACCAAAATACGGTTTCCCAATTTTCATTCCTCCTCAAATGATTACTTTAAATGATGAATGCGTTCGCTTTGACTTTGTATTTCCGTTATACGAACTCCGAAATTTTCATCTATGACTACAACTTCGCCTTTTGCTATCAACCTATTATTGACCAATATATCCACCGGTTCCCCCGCCAGTTTATCGAGTTCAATAATGGAGCCAGAGGAGAGCTCTAGAATATCTTTTACTGTGCGGACGGTTCTCCCTAGCTCGACTGTTACATTTAAAGGAATATCAAGCAATAAATTTAAATTTCTTGTTTCAACCGTTGGTGTGGTTGTCGGTTGAAATTCTGCAAAAGCTGCGGGCTCCACATGAACCATTGGTTCGGTCGTCCTGCTTTTTCCCACGCTCTCTTCTTTCTGTACATGGGATTGTTGTTGCACGGGTTTCGACACCGGCTCTTTCCTTTCCTCGTCGGTTGTTTCCTTTTGATAAGAACTTTTATCTGAAACGTTTTCTTTTTCTCGTGCCACTTGCGGCTCTTCCTCATCAGTTGAAGGGTTCACCAATTCTTCTACTAAACTTTTGGCAAATGATATTGGCAATAATTGCATAATATTGGAATCGATTAAATTTCCAATTGTTAAACGGAAGGAGATTTTGACGAAAAGTTCGTGTTCTGGTATGGCGTCGGTTCCTTCCCCATTTTTTAGGTCCATTAAAGCGATTGAAGGTGGAGAAATATCTACACGCTTTTGGAAGATGGTGGACATGGATGTTGCCGCTGAACCCATCATTTGGTTCATTGCTTCTTGGACAGCGCTTAGTTTGATATCATCCAAACTTTCACTTGGATTCTCGCCGGTTCCCCCAAGCATGAGATCCGCAATGATCGCGGCGTCTTGTTGTTTGATGACTAAAAGATTCATTCCAGTAAAGCCATCGCGATATTCCACTAATATAGCGACATACGGATGAGGAAATTCATCCTGAATTTTGCTCCGAGAGATAATCGAAACAGACGGAGTAGTAATCTCTACTTTTTGGTTTAATAAACTGGACAAGGCGGTTGCCGAGCTGCCAAAAGAGATATTGCCGATTTCTCCTAAGGCATCCTCTTCCACAGGCGTTAAGTAATCTTCCGTATGTACAATTGCCTGTTGTTCTTGTTTTCCTTGATGATTTTCCAGATCGTCTTTCTCTTGATTCGGAGCGTCTCCGTCATTTAAAGTCCCTTTAAGCAAAGCGTCAATCTCATCCTGCGAGAGCATGTCATCATTCTTCATCGTTTTCTCCCCCCTCAATGGCATCTATGATTTGAACAGCTAGCTGTTTGTTAATTCTTCCTGGTTGACCAATAAATTTTGGCACATCGCCTGTTTTAATGATTAATGGCTCATCAATTTTTTTATCTAGTTTGATGACATCTCCCACATCCAACGATAAAAATTCCTCTATCGTGATCTCGGAAGTTCCTAGTTCTGCCGACACTGGAATTTCCGCAATTTGAATATTCTTTTCTAACATCTCAAATTCCCCAGGCTTGCGCTCTTTTTTTTCGGATGTTTGCATCCAGTAATGAACAGATAATTTAGGAAGAATAGGCTCTAACACCACATGGGGAATACAGATATTCATCATTCCCATCACTTCGCCAATGACCGTATTCAGAGAAATGACCACAACGGTTTCATTGGGCGAAACCATTTGCAAAAACTGTGGGTTTACTTCAAATTCAGTCAATGACGGATTGATTTCGACAATGTTTTCCCAAGCTTCCCGATAATGATAAAAAGCTCGTTCAAACATATTCGACATAATATTTGTTTCGATTTCAGTTAAGTTTTCAATTTTACTGGTACCTGATCCTCTTCCCCCTAGCAGACGATCCACTATTGCATAAGCAATATTCGGATTGATTTCCATAATAATTCTTCCATCCAACGGCGGAACCTCAAACGCGTTTAAGATCGTCAAATTCGGGATCGACCGTATAAACTCTTCATAAGGAATTTGGTCCGCCGAAGCAACAGATATTTGTACGTAGGTCCGCAGCTGGGCAGAAAAAAACGTCGTCAACAGCCGTGAAAAGTTTTCGTGAACGCGGGTTAAACTGCGGATTTGATCTTTTGAAAACCGAAGAGCCCTTTTAAAATCGTATACTTTAACCTTTTTTTCTTCCTCTTCTCTTTTTAATTCTTCTGCGTTCATTTCCCCGGCAGATAAAGCCGACAAAAGAGCGTCGATTTCACTTTGGGATAATACATCCTCCGACAAAGGCTTCACCTCCTTATTGGCCTATCAATATTGTTGAATGATATAGGAGGTAATGTACACTTTGACGACTTTTCCTTCCTGCATCACCTCGTTTAATTTTGATTTCAACATTTCCGCCAGCCGTTCTTTTCCGGCTGCCCCTTTCAAGTCCTGTGCTCTCATACCAGATAATAATTCAATAATGATGTCCTTCGTTTGAAAATCGCGTTTTTCGAGTTCTTCTTTTGCTTTTTTGCTGTCCGTTTGAATTTTAAAGGAAATGCGGATGAAGTCATTTGAAGCCAAATTGGTTGTGATTTCCGGTACATCGACAGAACTTTCCAACACTTGATCAATATTTGGTTCTTTTCCTTGTTGTCCGCTATTCGATTTTAACATAATCACTAGCGCAACAGCCCCTGCTAATGTGATCACAGTTAATATAATCAGCATAATGGTCAACAGTTTATTTCGACCTTGGCTAACCGCTTCATTCCCCATCGTCAGACACCTCCTTATCCAATTTTCCGAACAGCTGAATGCTCTGATAAAATTCCAGCATCAGCGTAGTCACCTGCTCATTGGATTCTTTCACTACATACTTGCGTCCATTTGTCAATGTAATGGTCGTATCCGGAAAAGATTCGATCGTTTCTATGTAAAGTGCGTTCAACTGAAAGGGTCTTCCATTTAAGCGCGTTAATGCAATCATACTGTTAGAGGGCCGCTAAGAGCCAGCGGCCCCTCCCTCCCTTGCTCAAAACTAGAATTCTATCGTTTTAAATTGACCAACTCTTCTAAAATTTGGTCTGAAGTCGTAATAATCCTCGTATTCGCTTGAAATCCGCGTTGAGCCACAATCATTTCCGTGAACTCTTCAGACAAATCAACATTGGACATTTCCAAAGCACCGGGAACAATTTTTCCTGCTCCTTTATTTCCTGGTGTTGTTACATTTCCATTCTGTAAATCAGTAGCGTTAAACGTGCCCGAGTTGGTTGTGGTTTGATAAAGATTGTTTCCGATCTTTTCTAAACCTTCAGGGTTTGGCAATTTAGCTAACAGAATTTGTCCTGCTATTTTCGGATTGCTATTTCCTTCTTCTACATAAGTAACTGTTCCATCAGCACCTATACTAATACTTTTAGCTGTATTAGGAATATTAATTTTGCCGTTATTTGTTCCTGGTCCTGTTCCTATTACATATAGCCCATCTTCATTCACAAGATCTCCATTTTTATCGAGATAAAAGTTTCCGGCTCTAGTTAAGTAATCATTCGTTCCATCACGTACAATAAAAAATCCGTCACCGGAAATCGCCAAATCAAGCGTCCTGCCAGTAGTCTGCAAGCTTCCTTGCGTTTGCACTGTATCGATAGCACCAAGTGTAGAGCCCAAACCGACTTGTTTCGGGTTCGTTCCTCCCATTTCATTCGCTGGAGCGCTTGCTCCTGAAATTTCCTGGCTGACAAGGTCTTTAAAAACAGTGCGTCCTTTTTTAAAGCCATAGGTGTTGACGTTGGCAATATTGTTCCCGATGACATCGAGTTTCGTTTGGAAATTTTTCATTCCGCCGATTCCCGAGTACATGGATCGAAGCATATATCATTTCCCCTTTCCGAGTTGCTGCCACATTTGAGCGGCAGCTTCAGGCTTCTCATAATGGGCGGCCTGTTCATGATTCATTTCGTTCAGCGTTTCCATTGATGGCAGTTCCCATTCTTACCGTATAATGCACAGACTTTATCACGTTTTATCTGTAGTATTATTTTCAGGTGATGATTGAACTTCTGAAATATTCGCAGGCTCCAATACTGTCCCATCCGTTAAAACAAACTCAACGCTGTCCCCTTTAAATCGTACAGAAGAAACAACGCCATGCCCTTCCTGCACCACCGGCTCTCCATTCGGATCATTACTATCTGCCATTTTATGATAAGTAACATTTTTCCCGACAAAAGAACTGTAGGCAATATATTGATTTTGCTGCTCCATGTTCAAAAGTTTCTCAAACGAAGAGGCTAAATTGCTGATTTGTTCCAGCGTTGAGAATTGTGCCATTTGGCCGATCATGTCTTTATTGTCCATCGGGCTTAATGGATCTTGGTTTTTCAGCTCAGCCATTAATAGTTTTAAGAAATCATCTTTTCCCAAAATGGTGCGATCTTTTGCGTTTGTATCAGTTTGGGTATTAGCGGTCGTTAAATAAAGGCTTGGATCAATGGTATTTCCCATATTCTCACCTATACTTCCATATTAATGAGTAGTTCTTCAAAGGAATGGTCGGATTCTTTTTCATTGTCCTTTTGTTTTTGCGGCGGCTGCTGTTCTCGGCGTCCGCCCTCAGATGAATCACCATGATATGTGTCTAGTTCAGGCTGATGAAACACAACTTCCAATTTATCAACGAAAATATTTTGTTGAGTAAACGCCTGTTTTAAAGAAGTGATATTCGAATCGATCAAGTCTTTAACGGTTTGAGCGGAAGCCAAAATTCGTGCTGTCACAATGCCCTCTTTTTGCTGCAGCTCAATCCGCAGCGTGCCTAAATTCTCTGGATACAATTTAATCATTAACGTATTCGCACTGGGCTGTTTGGCAAATTGCGACTTTTCTAAGACTTGCCTAAATTTATCAATAAACTGCTGCAAGTTCATCGGTTTCGGATCTGTTTGCACCGGAACAGAAATCATCCCCCCGGTCTTTGCATGATTCAACTGGAAAGAAGAGAAAGAAAGCTCTTCATGTTTATTCAACGGTTGAATGCCCTTCATTTTTTCTCCCAATTTCGCAACGAACTCGTGTTCTAACGGTTCCTTTTCTCCATGTACTATTTGCGGTTGTATATAATGGGAAAAGGCTTTTTTCAAAATGGCCAGCTGCTTTTGATTCGTTTCTGCGGCTGCCGTTTCCGCTTTTTGGCTGATTTCGCTTAATAGCTCTTGAATCCAGCGAACGGATTCTATTTCCTTCGGTGACAACTGGGCATTACCGTCGAGGTTTGTTAGTTGTTTTGCCGTTTTTAACAGCGGAAGCAACACATTTGGATCCAGTTTTTTCCACTGTTCTATTGGCAAAGCGACTATTCCTTCTAACACTGTGGCCAATTGTTCAACAGGATCCTTCTTTGAATCGTTTTGTTCATTGTCAGGCATTTTCGATCCCAGCCATTTGTTAAGGGCTTCTGAAACCATGACAAGAGCCTTTTGTAGCGTTCCAGTTGGCAGCACTATTTTTTTTAAGATTTCGTCTTGCAACTCATTGGATTGTTTTTCTATACTTACGTCTTGCGACTCAGATTGTTTTTCCAAAACGGGCTCCGAGTTTTGGCCGTTTTCGAGAATCTGCAAAACATGAACGATCCAGTCTTTGGCATTCGTATTGTTTTGCTGCGATGGCAAAACTGAATTCGATCCATTGCCGCTTTCCTCCATTACTTGGCTAAACAAAGCAGCAAACGGTGAAGCTTCAGCCATCTGGAATTCAGCTTGCTCTAATTCAACGGTAGATTTGATCGCCCCTAACAGGGGCATTTGTTTCATCCCTGCAATCAAATCCTCACCTCCTTTCCAGTTTCTATCCTTTCAGAAGAAATGTGAATTATGGATTTGCTAACAGTCTTGTGTATTTGGCAGCCGTATTGGGCGGGAGTTTTGCCAACACTTCAGATTGTTGGTTTGTATCCAGCTGTGATAATAGGTTGACCGCTTGTTCATCTGTCATTTTCATTAAAATCGCCGCTACATTCTTGGGCGACATCGTTTCGTATGCTTGCGCAACTTTTTTGTTCATTTTGGCTTTGGTTGCTGCTTGCTTTTTCTTTGAGAGATTTTCCATCTCAATATTTAGTCGGTCATTTTCAACCTGCAGCTCCTCCATTTTCGAATTGGAAGAATCCAGCTGATTTTGCAATTGATCAATTTTCGATTGCTTTTTTTTCACCTCTTTTTTCAAGGAACTAATCTTATTCTCATAATCTTTTATTTTTTGCTTTTGATCATGAGAAGCTGCTATTTGACCTAAAAACGGAATGTTGCCTCCCGCTTTTTTGATAGCGTCAGCGAACGATACACCGGACACTGACATAACAAAATAAGCAATCACAGCAGCAAACAGAAGCGGTATGATGCCAACAAATAATATCCATTGAAAAGCGCTATACCTTTTCTCTTCTTGGTTTTGTTTGCCGGATTTCTTGTTTTTTGCCATTTGACTCACCTGTTTCTCCGATTCATAAACTGAATAACGGAAAGTTCATCCAATTCTTTGTTTTCCATTTGCCCTAACAACTTTTTATATTTTTGCCACTCTTTTTCTTTCATTTTTTCGTATTTTTTCACTTCTATGTTCTTTTCTTTCAGCTGGTTTTCAAACCAAAACATTCTATTTCTAGCGTTTATCACTAGCTTTTGCTGATAATCAATCATCTTTTCCAAATTACTGATGAACATCTGATAATGCTGGATTTCATACACCGGAAAGCCGGATGCCAATTGGGTCTCTTGAAACGCCAGCAAATTTTCCTTTTTCTTTAATAACTCGTATAATTTCTCGGCGACTTGTTCAAATTGCCTTTTGGCGCGGTGATATTCCGATTGGATTTCTTCTTGTTCGCGTTCTTTTATTTGCAGGATTTTTTCGAACTTAAAATAGTATCCCATTACTGCCAGTCTCCTTTTTCACTTAATTGAATAAGCGAACGGATACTTTCTTCCATCGTAGTCTTTTCATTCACATCTTGTTTCAAAAAAGAAATAATGTTTGGATAATAAGCGATCGCTTTGTCAATATCCTCGGAAGAACCTTTTTTATAGGCGCCAATATTGATTAAATCTTCGGCATTTAAATATGTACTCATCATTTCTCTTATTTTCGCAGCAGCATGTTTATGTTCTTCTTCTGCCAACGTGTTCATCAGGCGGCTGATGCTTTTCAGTACATGAATGGCTGGAAATTGACCTTTATTCGCAAGCGTACGATCGAGAACAATATGGCCGTCTAATATTCCACGAACGGTGTCTGCAATCGGTTCGTTCATATCATCGCCGTCTACTAGCACCGTGTAAAAAGCGGTTATCGTTCCTTTTTCACTAGTACCGGTTCTCTCTAACAACTTTGGCAAAATGGCAAAGACGCTGGGAGTGTAGCCTTTTGTCGCGGGCGGCTCCCCAGTAGCAAGCCCGATTTCCCGTTGAGCCATCGCTATGCGAGTGACAGAATCCATCAACAGCATGACATTGAACCCTTTATCACGAAAATATTCTGCGATGCTCGTCGCCGTATAAGCTCCCTTTATCCTCATGAGAGCAGGCTGGTCAGAAGTGGCGGCAACCACAATGGAACGGGACAATCCTTCAGGCCCTAAATCTCTCTCAACAAATTCCCGCACTTCTCTACCTCGTTCTCCGATCAGGCCGATCACATTTACATCCGCTTTCGTGTTGCGGGCAATCATCCCAAGCAATGTGCTTTTTCCGACGCCGCTGCCTGCAAAAATGCCGACACGCTGACCTTTTCCGACCGTAAGCAGGCTGTCGATTGCACGGACGCCTACTTCCAAGCGTTCCGAAATGGGGGGGCGCTTTAAAGGATTGGGCGGTTCCTGATCCGTTGCGATAGACGAGAGACCTCTAGGCAATACCGAACCGTCCATCGGTATCCCGAGCGGATCGACAATTTTGCCGATCAAAGCGGAGCCCACTTTAATTTCCAACGGTTTTCCCTCAGATTCTACTAAACATCCCGGTGCAATTTCATTCAAATGGGTATATGGCATTAATATGACCATTTCATCGCGAAAGCCGACAACTTCCGCCAGAATCTTTTTATCTGATTTTTTTTGCGAAGGGTAAATATAGCATATATCGCCTACCGAACAGTCCGGACCTTGAGATTCGATCATAAGTCCGACGACTCGCTTCACTCGTCCATATTGCTGATAGGATGGTATATTAGCGATTTTATGAATGAGATCAGCCGCTTTCAAGCAAGATCACCTTCAAACATTTCCATGAGCGCCTGTCTGATTTTGAACAACTGGCTGTCAACGCTGGCGTCTAGTCTTCCATGTATCGTTTCGATAATGCAATCATTTAGGTCTAAGTCTTCATCCGGATATAAATAAAGTTGAACTGCCGATGGAAAAATGGCTTCCAATTCTTCCTTTTGCGAAAGCAATAGCTCATAACGAGACGGATGAATATGGAGTTCAACTTCTCGCGAGTCCTTAATTTCTTTCATACTCCTTTTCACTAGAGACAAGAAAAGGTGCTCATCTTTTTCTAAAACTGTCCCTAAAATCTTTTCCGCGGTTTTCACAGCTAAATCCAAAATGACTTTTTCTGACTGAATCATATTTTTTTCAGCTTCCATCTTCGATTGTTCGACAACATTTTTCGCAGATTGAAGCAACGTTTTATATTCTTTGTAGCCATCCTGCCGCCCTTGTTCGATCCCTCGTTCATATCCTTCCTGATAAGCTTGCTTCATCAAAGATTCTTTTTCTTGTTTCCATGATACTTTTTCTTGTTCGATTTTTTCCTTTAGCTTTTTTGCCTCGTTTTCCGCTATCTCCATGATTTTATCCGCTTCTTGCCTTGCTTCTAGAATCATTTGTCCACTGTCCAAATCTGGATCTGTTGCAGTCACTCCATTGAATACGGTAGTGGAGACTTCTTTAATGTTGATCACTCTCGTGGATCGTTTTTGTCGGTAACCCCACGAAGATTTCAATATTTTAGACAATAATATCATCTCCTCCGCCGCGGGCAATGATAATTTCGCCGGCATCTTCTAATTTCCGAATGACACCGACAATGCGCGACTGAGCTTCTTCTACGTCGCGAAGTCTGACAGGACCCATATATTGCATTTCTTCTTTAAACGTTTCTGCCATTCTTGTTGACATATTTCGAAAGACGACTTCTTTCACTTCCTCGCTGGCCACTTTTAACGCAAGGAGCAAATCTTCATTTTCACAATCGCGAATCACACGCTGGATCGATCGGTTGTCTAATGTCACGATATCTTCGAATACAAACATCCTCTTTTTAATTTCTTCTGCTAGTTCCGGATCTTGAATTTCCAAAGTGTCTAAAATCGTTTTTTCCGTTGAGCGGTCCACACCATTTAAAACTTCAACAACTGCTTCAATTCCTCCTGTTTGGGTGTAGTCTTGCGTTACGGTGGCGCTCAATTTCCTTTCTAAAATTGACTCTACCTCGCTGATTATTTCTGGCGAAGTCCGGTCCATAATCGCAATTCTGCGAGCCACATCCGCTTGAACTTCTTGAGGCAATTCTGACAGGATTTGCCCTGATTGCTGCGGATCTAAATAAGAAAGTATTAACGCAATCGTTTGCGGGTGTTCATTTTGTATAAAATTTAATATTTGGCTTGGGTCCGCTCGGCGTGCAAAATCAAATGGACGGACTTGCAAGGAAGAAGTAAGTCGATTAATGATTTCTTCAGCTTGTTCTTTACCAAGTGCTTTTTCAAGGACCGTTTTCGCATAGCCGATCCCTCCTTTAGAAATGTAATCTTGGGCTATGGCAAGTTGTTGAAATTCTTCCATCACTTCTTCTTTTGCCTTTGAATCTACTTTTTTGACATTGGAGATCTCCAAAGTTAACCGCTCAATTTCTTCTTCAGTCAGATGTTTGTAAACGGACGCCGAAACATCCGGACCCATCGAAATAAGGAGAATGGCCGCTTTTTGTTTGCCTGTTAACTTATTTTTTGTTCCAGCCAACCTTCACCCTCCTATTCCTCAGATAACCATGTTCTGATTAATTTTGCAAATTCTTCAGGTTTTTCTTTCGCCATTTTTTCCAGCTGCTTCCGGCGCTCCAACTGTTCATTATTCTTTTCTTCGTTGACTAGGCTTTTTTCAGCATTCATTTCAGAATCCAGCAATTCTTCCTCTAATTCTTCCTCTCTTGCCATCCGTGAACGAATTAGGAAGAAAACAAGTAAGCCAATGATGAGTAAAAGAATTGCTCCAATCAAATAAGCCCACCAAGGAAGAAGCGGCTGCTTTTGATCATTAAACTTCACTTTTCCATAAAACGGTTGAACAGAAACGGCAATTTTGTTTTGAATATCATTATTCGTCAGCTGTGTTCCTGTACTCTTATCGATAGACGTGCTGACAACAGTTGACAATATTTTCTTTATATCATCCACTCGACTTTGCGGAAGAGATGCCGGATCATTCGCTTTTGGCGGCTCTACTAACACTTGAATGCCCAAATCTCGAATTTTATAAGGGCTTTCTACAATTTGTCTATGAATGCGGTTGATCTCATAGTTAATGGTTTCTTCTTTATGTTCAGAATCGCCGCTGCCGGTTTGGCCTTGAACATAAGTGGAACCAACAGTATCTGCTTGGTTTTGGGATGGAGGAGTCCCTCCTTGAGCGGCGTTAGTCCCTGTGTATGTATCCGATATCCGTTGGGCGCTAATTTCAATTCCCTTCATATTTTCTTTATCCACAGGTTCTACTAATTTTTCGTCCCGCTTTTCTTTTGTAAAGTCAATATCGGCTGTAACAGATACGACTACTTTGTCTTGGCCCATCAAAGTGCCAAGCATCGTTTGAACTTGCTGTTGTATGTCTCGTTCAACTTGCTTTCTCGCATTCAATTGCTGCGCAAACTCGTTGCCAGTTGTATCGTCATTATTTTGCAAATCGTAGTATTCAAAATTTTGATTCATGATGACGATATTATCTTCCGGCAAATTTGGAACGCTTTTGGAAACCAAATGATAAAGGGCTTTGATCTGTTTATTATCAAATTGATAGCCTGGCTCGGTTTGCAAAACAACAGATGCCGAAGCTTCTTCGTTTTTATCATTGACAAAAACACTTTTTTCCGGAAGGTTGATCATCACTTTTGCATCTTTGACGCCATCAATGCTTTTGATTAAGTTCGCAAGTTCGGTTTGCATCGCATCCAACTTTAATACGTTGAATTCGTTGTCGGTCATCCCAAATTTTGCATTTTGGCTAAAAAAGCTGTAATCAATTTGTCCGGTCTTTGGCAACCCTTCAGCAGCTAGATCAACTTTTAGTGTATCAACTGAATCGGACGGCACCATAATAGTCGTCCCCCCGTCGGTAATTTCATATTTGATTCCGCGGGAATCCAAATCTTGCTTTATTGATCCGATTTCTTCCGGAGATAAATTGCTGTATAAAGGTTCCATCTTCGTTCGTGTTGCAAAAAAGGTGATAATACCTGCTAGTAGCACAATGAATGCTAAGCTGCTTAGAAAAATCGTTTTCTGTTTCTTAGAACGACTTTTCCAATAGTTAGTTATATTAGAAAAGTTCTGTTTTAATTTCTCATTCATTACGATCCCCCGGTTATTTCTCTTAATCTCTCAAGCATAACCGTTCTATTAGACTTGCATTCTCATGATTTCCTGGTATGCTTCGACCGCTTTATTTCTTACCTCTATCGCTAAATTCAGCGCCACTTGTGCTTTTTGGGAAGCGATCATGACTTCATGAAGATCTACATCATCACCAAGAGCCAATTTTTGGCTTAGCTGATCGGCTTGCACTTGTGTGTCATTCAAGCTTTTAATAGAATTTTTTAATATATCATGAAAATTGGATTCATTTTGCTGGCTTGCAGCAGTTTTTGAGATTGTAGGGGCGGACGGCTTAAAAACGGACTCAACTGCGCCTATTGATTGAATCGCCATGTTTACAAAACTCCTTTTTTATTGAATATTGATTCATGAGCCTATTTTCCGATTTCCAAAGCTTTCATTAACATCCCTTTCGTGGCATTTAGTACGGTGACATTTGCTTCGTACGAACGGGTTGATGACATTAAATCCACCATTTCTCTTAAAGGATCCACATTGGGCATTTGTACATATCCGGCTGCATTGGCATCTGGATTTTCCGGATCATAAACAAGTTGAAACGGTGTTGTCTGATCTTCTACAATTTTCGTCACTTTGACACCGCCGCCTGCAGTGCGGGCATTACTGCCATTGATCGCCGCCTGCATGTAGGAAGAAAAATTGGTCGGCTGCGGCTCTAAAACAACCATTTTTCTCCGGTAAGGTTCCCAATGGCCGTTGACCATTTTCGCTCTTGTCGTATCCATATTCGCCATATTAGACGATATGACGTCCATTCTTACTCTGTCAGCAGTTAATGCGGAAGAACTAATATTCATGCTTTGAAAAATCGACATGATTATTTCCCACCTCTAATCACAGTATTTAAGGAAGAAAATTTACCACTGATCAACTCGGTTATCGCATTATAATAGATTTGATTGCTTGCAAGATCTGACATTTCTTTATCCATATCGACACTATTTCCATTTTCATTATAGGATGATGGACGGTTGATCATGGCACTAGACAAATGATTTTCATTTTGAAAGGGGAAATGTCGCCGATCCGTTCGATAGGCAGTCAATTGGTTGGAAAGGGACGATTCCAGCAATTTTTGAAAACTGACATCCCGGGATTTATAATTGGGCGTATCGACATTGGCGATATTATTAGCAATGACTTTTTGCTTTAATGCTGAATAGTTTAACGCCTGTTCCAGCATTGATATTGAACTAGTAAAGATATCCATTTTGCCACCTCTATACCATGAATTCTGTCAAAGACCGTAAGCTTTACCTATTGCGATGAATGTTGGTGTCGAATCCCATTCCATTATGGGCGGAACAGTACAAGAAGCTTAACATCCTCCTCACTAATTTTAACCTATAAGACTTATTTTCGCCATGACCTAATAACTAAAAAATCCTACATTGTAAAATATATCATATTTCTCTTTGTCAAATCACTAGTACTTTTTATGCTACAGGTAGTTGTAATCATTCTGAACAAAAGAATACTTCCTATAAATTTTTATTTTTCAAAAAAAATTCTTTTATCGGCGCCACTTATTCTTAAATGTCTTTCAACGTTATATAGAAAGTGATCACAAGATTCTCATTATTCATTAATCATACATATATAGCTGCAGCTAATTGGATAACCGTCATAAAAAATCCTCATAGGAAAGGCGAGCTAATATTCTCACATTTTTCTAAATTGATAGAAATCGAAAGCTTCAATTGCACTTTCATTTGACAATCCAGCTTACATTCGTCTTTTTTATTATAATCATGAAAAAAACCGCCGAACAATCGGCGGTTGAACATTAATGAGATTTTAACTTTTCAAGTTCCACTAAAAATTTGTCATTTAACACTTTAATATAAGTTCCCTTCATTCCAAGAGAACGCGATTCGATCACTCCAGCACTTTCCAGTTTGCGGAGGGCGTTGACAATGACAGAGCGAGTAATTCCAACACGATCAGCGATTTTGGAAGCCACTAACAGTCCTTCCTTACCGTCCAGTTCTTCAAATATGTGTTCGATAGCTTCCAATTCACTGTAAGAGAGGGAGCTGATAGCCATTTGAACGACCGCTTTACTACGGGCTTCTTCTTCAATTTCTTCCGTTTTTTCACGCAAAATTTCCATCCCGACTACAGTAGCTCCGTATTCTGCTAAAATCAAGTCATCGTCTGAAAATTGTTCATTCAGGCGGGAAAGTATAAGAGTTCCAAGACGCTCTCCTCCACCCACAATCGGCACAATCGTTGTTAAGCCGTTTCTGAATAAGTCTTTGTTCTCAACTGGAAAAGCTGTGTATTCACTATTAATATCCAAGTTTGGAGAAGTTTCTTTAATGTTGAACAAGTTATTCGTATATTCTTCCGGGAAACGACGTTCTTCCAACATTTTTTTCATACGCTCATTTTCAATTTGCTGATGAACGGCAAACCCGAGCAATTTTCCCCGGCGGCTAACTACAAACACGTTGGCCTCTATTACTTCGGCCATCGTGATCGCCATTTCTTTAAAATTTACTGGTTTTCCTGCAGCTTTTTGCAGCATCGCATTAATTTTTCTCGTTTTCGTTAAAAGATCCATTACTGTTCCTCCTATTACTATTCAATTTTTTATTTATGGTATGAACGTTGCACTTATTCCAATCATATGACTCTGTTTTACTCAACAAGCCGAGGCTTCAAACTAGAGTATAAACTGGCTTAAATCCTTATCCTTTGAAATGGCCGCTAATTTTTCATCCACATATTGAGAGGTGATTTGGATCGTTTCCAAATTGATATCGGGAGCTTCAAAGGATAAGTCTTCCAGCAATTTTTCCATGATCGTTTGAAGTCTTCTAGCTCCTATATTGTCAGTATTCTGATTTACCTTAAATGCAAGTTCTGCGATTCTTTTTATAGCATCGTCAGAAAATTCTATTTTTATACCTTCCGTTTCCAATAGTGCTTGATATTGTTTAATCAAAGCATTATCGGGCTCAACAAGAATGCGTTGGAAATCTTCTACAGACAACTTTTGCAGCTCAACCCTAATCGGAAAGCGTCCCTGAAGTTCCGGTATGAGGTCAGACGGCTTCGCCATATGGAAAGCACCCGCTGCAATAAACAAAATATAGTCCGTTTTAATCGAACCATATTTGGTTGTTACGGTCGAACCTTCCACGATTGGCAAAATATCTCTTTGGACACCTTCTCTCGATACATCCGCTGAAGTAGAGGTTCCATTTTTATTGGCAATTTTATCTATTTCATCAATGAAAATAATGCCAGTCTGTTCAGCACGATAGATGGCTTCTTGAACGACTTCGTCCATATCAATTATTTTTTGGGCTTCCTCATTGGTAAGTACTTTCCGAGCTTCTTTCACAGACATTTTTCGCTTTTTCTTTTTCTTTGGCATTAGGCTGCTAAGGGCTTCTTGGAAGTTTTGCCCCATTTGTTCAATTCCAGAACCTTGAAGGAGGTCAAACATGGAAGGTTGTTGCTCTTCAATTTCTATGGTGACTAGTTCGTCCTCCAATTCCCCTTTTGCCAGTTTTTCGGCAGTTTGCTTACGTTTTTCATGTATACTTTGATCATCAAAATTATCCGATTGATTTGACTCTGATTCGGTGTTTCCGCCGAATATCATTTCAAACGGGTTTTTATAGTGATGGGAATTGTTCTTGCCAGGAACGAGCAGTTCAACAAGTCGTCTGTTTGCTGCTTCTTCTGCACGTTCTTTTACCCCTAGCATTTTTTCTTCTTTAACCATACGAACCGAAACTTCCGCTAAATCACGGACCATTGATTCAACATCACGTCCCACATATCCGACTTCCGTGAATTTTGTCGCTTCCACTTTGACAAATGGAGCTCCTACTATTCGAGCCATTCGTCGGGCGATTTCTGTTTTACCGACTCCTGTCGGTCCTATCATTAAAATATTTTTTGGAATAATTTCATCTCGTACATGATCTGGAAGCAAACTGCGGCGATATCGATTTCTTAATGCCACCGCCACTGCTTTCTTCGCTTCTTTTTGCCCGATAATATATTGATCAAGCCGATCGACAATTTGTTTTGGCGTTAATTCCAGAGCATTTTTTTTCAAGTGAAACTCACCCCTTTACAGCTCTTCCACTATTATATGATCATTCGTATAGACGCAAATTTCACCGGCAATTTCAAGAGCAGCTCTTGCGATTTCTTTCGCAGAGAGCTCATCACCGGAAAATCTTTTTAAGGCGCGGCCGGCAGCCAATGCATAATTTCCTCCGGAACCAATCGCCAAAACACCATCATCCGGTTCAATGACTTCCCCTGTTCCTGAAACGAGTAGAAGATCTTTTTGATCCATGACAATCAACATGGCCTCCAGTTTTCGTAGCACTTTATCGCTTCGCCATTCTTTGGCAAGCTCCACAGCGGCTCTTTGCAGATTTCCATTATACTCTTGAAGCTTCCCTTCAAACATGTCAAATAAAGTAAAGGCATCCGCAACGCTTCCGGCAAAACCTGCAAGCACTTGTCCGTTGAAAATTTTCCTGACTTTTCGGGCCGTATGTTTCATGATTACGGCTTCGCCAAATGTCACTTGCCCATCCCCTGCCATCGCACATTGACCGTTATGCTGAATGGCAAAAATGGTTGTCGCGTGAAAATTGCTCACTACCCTTCCTCCTTATCTGGGCTAGG
>JADBKC010000216.1 GCA_014896555.1 Caryophanales bacterium
AGTTTTGCCAGTCGTCTGTAACGGAAATGCAGCTTTTACGGATGCTAATCAGGAAGAACGGGAAAGAACATGCCGAATAGGGATGCGATCTCTGTTCGGTTTTTTGTTGAATTGGCTCTGCTAATTTTTGACGAATGAGAGATAAAGGAGGTAGGTCGGTGAGTACCAATCCAACATCTTCCGTGGAATTGTTATTCTATGTTTTGGATCAAACAACGGACATGCTGCAAAAAGCTCTTTCTTGCACCTATCTAGAAGCGCTTGCGGAAAGTGCCGACAACTTGTTTCAAGGTACGGTGTTACAAGAAGGAATCAGCGAAAAGACAAAAAAAGAGCTTCAAACGAAATACAATAGCGTTTCATTAGATTCGATGCCAAAAGAACAGATTCGAAAAGCCTATCAACTGGCCATTTTAAAAGGGATGAAGAAAAACGTCCAGCCAAATCATCAAATGACGCCAGACTCCATTGGTTTGTTTGTCAGTTATCTCATGCAAAAATTTATGGCGGATTACGATCAATACAGTCTTTTGGACCTTGCGGTAGGAACTGGAAATTTGCTGACGACCATCTTGAATCAGCAATCTGACAAAAACATCTATGCAACTGGAATTGATGTGGACGATTTATTGATTAAGCTTGCCTATGCAGGGGCCAATCTGTTAAAGCATCCGATTCAATTTTATAATCAGGACGCTTTGGAACCGCTTTTTGTTGACCTAGCAGATGCGGTGGTGTGCGATTTGCCTGTCGGCTATTATCCAAATGACGAACAAGCAAAAAATTATCGGTTAAAAGCGAAGGAAGGCCATTCCTATGCTCACCATCTTTTTATCGAGCAAAGCATCCGCTATACAAAACCCGCTGGATTTTTATTTTTTTTGATTCCAAACTTTCTTTTTGAATCGCCCGAGGCCGATCAGTTGAGAAGCTTTTTGAAAGATGAAGTGTATATACAGGCAGTGATACAGCTCCCTCTTTCCGTTTTTAAAAATAAAAATGCGGCCAAAAGCATTTTGATTTTGCAGAAGAAAAGCGAAGATGTAAAAGCACCTGAACAAGTGTTGTTAGCAGACTTGCCATCTTTGACCAATAAAAAAGCGATGGAAGGAATGATCACGAAAATTGAAAGCTGGTTTTTAGAGAAAAAACGCGGTCAATAAAGATCCGAATTCGTTAAAAGGAGAGAGCTTCTTCCAATATTCCCCTCCTTTATTGACTGCTATAGAATCATTTTAGACAAGCAATGAACGTTTACTACAGTATTTCTGAAACATTTTGCTTTCAAGGTTGACAAATGACTGCTGAAGGCCAGCAACTGTATTTAGTGTTTCTATAAAAATTCGAAAGGAGGGAGCATAGGGGGTTCAATAGCCTATCAGTTTTCAGACAATGGCTTACCAGCTAGCCAGTGAAAGACAAAATTATGTGAAAAGCATTTTGGTTTGGACATATTCTCCTTCCTTGATACATGGAAAAGTTGGAATCCCCTGTGCGAATCATGATGAATTGGACCGCTCGAGACAAAGCCGTTTGGAAAGAAATTCTGGAATGGGAGCAAACATTATTAGAATATGAAGGAAATGATCTGCAAACAACGTACATAACATGGCTTGAGCGCACCTTTTCCTCTTTTCCTGAAGAGTGGCAGGAAGTGTTTTTAAACAAACTAGATCAACTGATGTTTCAAGTTCAATGGCTTCTTCAAGGATCGCAAATTCAAGAAGAGGCCCGGGAAAGAATCCTCGTTTCGGCTCGTGCCTTTGATGATTCCGTCGTTGATATTCCTGACTTGCGGAAATTGACGATTGATCAGCTCCATTATTTAAACAGACAACATTCGGCGCGTCACCGTTTGTATTCGCTTATTCAAGGCGGAATAACCGGAAAAGGCGGCTTTCTGTCGGCCATTTCCGACTTTCCGATTCTCATTGCCATTAATGTGCGGGCTGTCCAACTAACGGCTATGGCCTATGGATTCGATGTAAAATCTCCTTATGAAACGATGATCTCCTTAAAAGTTTTCCATGCAGCAGTGTTGCCGAAACAGGTTCAAATTTACGGATGGAAAAAATTATTGGAAGATCTGGAGAACAAACAAAATGATTATTTTTATGATGATTCTGAACAACTCGCCCACCCCCTATGGTTGAATGAAATCGTGAAACAGCTGATGAAGCTAATGGCCATCAACCTGTTTAAAAATAAGCAAAAAGAAAAAATTCCTCTCATTCGGATGGCCATCGGTGCTAACATCAATTATCAATTCACAAAAAAAGTAACGGAATATGCAGAGAAGTACTACCAATACCGCTTATTGATGGATAAGAAAGGAGATTCAAAATGAGTGTGTCAGACCATAAAAAGGGAGGACCTCAACATGTGAAGGCTGCGGTCATTACCGTGAGCGACACTCGGACTCAAGAAAACGACAAAAGCGGAGCGCTTATTCAAAAACTATTGTTGGAACATCATCATGAAGTGGTTCAATATGAAATCGTCAAAGATGACAGTCTATCCATT
>JADBKC010000217.1 GCA_014896555.1 Caryophanales bacterium
AAACCTACTTTAACATCTCCTCATTTCGTGTCTAGTTTTATGGGTCCATTATATTGTATACCGATGGCACTTTGGTATGAGTAATATTATTTTCCAAAAAATAGCCTCATCATCCAGATAATAGTATTGGAAAAACGCCACTACGTTTATTGAATGCGCTTACCGATTTGCATAGAATAAAATTCCTTTACAAATGCTTGACTCAACCCGTAAAAATTCAGTACGTGACATGGCCTTATCTTAATGCTAAAATTCAAAGAAAGATATTAGCCAATATCTTATATTGCGGAACTTTAGCCTTGTTTTCATCTTTATGTAACGGGGCTTTTTCCTTTTAACAAGGTTTTTCTAGCGTGTGCTTGCCAAAAAGTTTTGAGCAGTCGTGTCAAAATTGTGAACGATTCCATAAAATTTCAGAAGTAAGGGACTAAGTTGTTTTGCACAATTATCATGTCGTTGGAAAAGGAACTTTTCTTATAGAATTCTGCATTCGAATCATAAAATATTTCAATTTGCGACAACAAGGAGTTTGGCTTATGTACTGGTCAAATCGAAAAGGAAACGTCATTTATTTGTTGCTGGCTCTGATTTTGTTATCTGTTGCTTTCCATAATATCTTTTTCAATTTAGGTAAATTTCCTATTTATAGCTGGGATGAAGCGAGACACGGGGTAAATGCTTATGAGATGTTAAAACAAGGAAATTTTATTGTCAATACTTATCGATATAAGATGGATTATTGGAATTTAAAACCGCCGCTTAGTTATTGGGCCATCATGCTCGGCTATAAAACAGCGGGATTCAATGCGTTGGGACTAAGAATAATCTCAGGCATTTGTGCCTTTTTAACGATTGCAATAGTAGCTATTTTTGTAAAAAAGACTTTTGGAAATTTAGCATCCTTATTGTCGATGTTAACTTTGTCGACAAGCACTCAATTTTTAATCAATCATAGTGCAAGAACCGGTGACGCAGATTCCCTTTATGTTTTTTTATTTACAGTGGCTATTCTGTCTCTGCTGCTTTCTGTGAAACATGATAATTGGTTTTATGTTTCGGGCCTCGCCTTTGCTTTGGCTTTTTTAACAAAAAGTTGGCATGCAGGGAATATAGCCGTCATTATGGCATTGTATCTCATCGTTACTGGGAAATATAAAAAATTATCTATTAAAAAATGGATGATTTTATGTTTGTGCATGACGGCACCCATTCTTATTTGGGCGGTTATGCGATATCAATATGACGGCTTTGCTTTTTTCCAAAATATGATTGATTATGACTTGCTGCATAGATCAACTGCTCCTAT
Source organism: Caryophanales bacterium (assembly GCA_014896555.1). Classification (GTDB taxonomy): domain Bacteria; phylum Bacillota; class Bacilli; order Bacillales; family DSM-4216; genus Bacillus_O. Next base: position 1,307 of record JADBKC010000217.1, read on the forward strand.
AGAAGGCCACGTTGGTGATGAGTCTTACTACGGTGTCATATTATGCCGTTTTTACTTTTTGTGGCTCGCTATCTTATTGGGAATGGTTATAGTCTATCATTTTCATCATAATGTTTCGATTGATATGTCCAAATATGAAAAGCGATCTTATATAATAGGCCTCTGTTTATGGGTAATCGTTCCTTTGATACTATATACTTTCGCTAAAACGAAAATAAGATGGTATATTTTGCCTGTTTATCCTCCATTATCGATCATGATAGGGATTTTGGCCAGCAGAATTTTGATGAAAGGTAAATGGTTGGTCAAAATAGTCCTTTTATCGACCATTCTTTTTGTCGCTCATTATTATGAAGGAGTTATTCAAATGTATGTCAACAACCCCATACCGAATGATCAATTAAGTTTGATTGAAAAAACGAAATCATTGGATGGAGTAAGGGGATATAGCTTATTTAAATACCATCCAAAAAGTCATGAGGCGGTATGGGCTCAAAGTGCGGTTCTAACGGCCGAGTTGGTGAACGATTTGAAAGTGCAAGGCGGAGATTTCCATGCGTTTTTAAAAAATGACAGAGCCTTGCTTTTAGTGAAGAAAAGATTTTTTACGAAACGATTGGTCACTTCGAATCATTTAAACATCGTTGCTTCTAATAATTGGGGTTATATTCTTAGCAAAGAAAAGATACGAATGAAACATCAAGTGAATTGAATAAGCGAAGCATAATGGGTTTGACACCATTAGTAGAAGGGGTAGGCAAGGATTTATGGATATAAATTCTTGCCTATTCTCGTTCCATAAATAAAGAACAAAACTGCCACAGAGAACGAACTTGCCAAATTTAACAAGAAATAGTAAGAAAAATGGAGACTATCCCAAGATTTGCTGTTAGTTATGAACAGAAGCCTTAAGAAATCTTGGCAAGCTGAGTAAGGGACTGCTTCGAATCATGCGAGGAAATGCTAGTATTCATTTTCAGATCTCTAATAAAAAAGTGTTTTTGACTAAAGAAGCAAAAATAATTGCAAGCGAATACAAACTCCGTATAAATAATTTATTCTAAAACTTGAAAGAGATCGAATACTGATGCTCCTCAAAAATATCATTTTAGATACATTGATGATGTTTCAGCGAAAGTATATCTTTCTGGATCATGGACTCGAGAGGAAGAAAAGAGGACCTCAGATATCGACATTGGACTACTATCGAAGG
>JADBKC010000050.1 GCA_014896555.1 Caryophanales bacterium
GGGATTTCATGACGGATGAAAAGGTTTCCTGCCATTTTCTCCAAACCAGCTGTTCTATTTCTTTGAATGTCGGATAATTTGTGGTATTCTTTTTCATGAAGGTCCTCCTTTGAATCTGGTGTTAGTCGACTTTGATTCTACCAAGGAGAGACCTTTTTTTCATGTGATTTGCTTCTATGCTACCGCGCATTCGCTTGGTGGCCTTCTCATCCAGAAAACGGTATGGATGGGGAGGTTATTTTTTCTCCCACAATAATTTTACTCATACGAAAAAGCATTCCCCTTTGTCAACATGGATAAAAATAATGCAACCGCGTATTGAGGAAAGAAAGGGAAGCGCTTTTTATATAGCCACTTTCAAGGAAAAATTTGGGTATCATGGAGTTCGATTTGTATTTGGTGTAGTTCTGTAAAAAGTTAAATAAAGTTATTAATAAGACGGATCGACAGCTTTGTTGGTTACAATCGGAAAAATCGGCTTTTCCCTCTTTCTCATAATGCAATTTCACCATTTCACCTGTGTTTTGTACCAGTATGAAAGTACTATAAACTAATAGAATGGTTATAAAAATAGTTCCTTTATCCTATTTTTAATAAAAAAAAAGGATATTTATAATTTTATATCTAAAATTTACATAACAGCTATAATTTGGAAGCAGCGGAAGGAGGAAAGAATTCTATTGAGAAGGGAGGGCAAAGGATGAGAGCAATGAGCGGAAGTGTCAAAACCGGTCGTCATGTCGGTATTGGATTGGCATCAATCGTCGTCGGACTTTTGGTTGTCTTGAGCATCTCTGTGACGGCGCATGCAAGCGGCATGAACTATGCCAAAGCATGGGAAACATTGATGGGTGCACGATGGAACGGTCATGTTCAGATACAAGCTTCCTATAATGATAATGGCCGTCATGCCAAGCGGGGGTACCACCGGTTTACACGGCAAGCGGGTCCTTCGCTTGATACTGGTCGTCTCTATACCTCAACGGCAAGCTCGCCATCGGACAGTAAAATTCGGTCCCGGGAGGACTCTGTGTGGGATTCTCCACTTTGGGGTGACAAGTATACGACCCACTATTACTACGACTTTTTTTGGTTCTAAGTTCGAATCTTTGTGTTTTTGGCAATTAAAAAATGCGTTAAATGGCAAATAAAGTTATTCATTTCTCTGTATAAAATTCCAATATTATGTCGCTTGACATGGAGCCTCTGAGGGTATAATTTTCGCAAAGGGGGCAAGCCATAGAACTTTGCAAGGCACATAAGCCTATCACACACCCGCCACTCCATGTTAAGCGGTGAAAATGCAACAAATAATGCATACTCTTAATGGCCAAACACTACACTTTTTTAATTGCCATCCACAAATCTTTGGCTGAAAATTCGTATCACTGACTTTGTTTGGGAGCGTGTCGCAGTGAGGAGAGCGTCGTGTGAAGACAAATAAATGGTTGTTGATGAACTTTAGACTTGCACTTAGCAGCGTCCTTCTCGGCATGCTGACCGCCTTTATGGTGCGTGCATTCCAGTGGACTCTTGAAGACCGCCAGGAAGTCACGTTCGGGTTGCCGGGCGAGGTAACTGTTCTGACGATGTTCGAGGGACCGCAGAAGGTTGCGGAGGCCGATGCCTCTTCTGCACGAAAGGCGTTAAAGGCCTACCTTAATGATCAGTCGCTTGCCCTGGTCTACGCTTCGGTGGGCGAAGGTCGTCCTGAGATGATTGTTTGTGATCCGCATAACATCCTCTCGTGGTTTCCAGGAGCCGGCAACGAGGGTCCTGACTCGACGATGGCACGTGGCTACCTGTTTCGGGGCACGTACACGGCACACCGGTGGTCCGCCTTTGGCACAGCGCCCCTTTTGCCAAATGGGGTCGAGGTTGCCGGGGTGATTGATGCACCCACCGGAACAGATACCCTTCAATACGCACGGACCATCGGTCGGGAGCCGCTGCCCTCTGGACGCTACACGATCAATACCACGGACCCGGCTCAAGTAAAACATGTCCTCGATCTGTTCTATCGGATGGGACTTGTCCCTCACTGGAGTCAAAGGATTCCGTTACTTACATATTTCGTTCAAAATCCGCTGTTGGTGATCACCGTGCTTTTTCTGGCCATGGGGCATGTTTGCGCCATCTTGGACTGGGCTCTCTACATTCGTGGACGCGCGCGGGAGTTCGGCATTCGGTGGCGCCACGGCGCCTTGCCCACTGACCTCGTCCGGGAGAATCTGGTTGGTGGGCTGCCCGGCTTGGGGGTGGGGAGTGTTGTGGGAGTGATCCTGTCGAATCTGCTGGTGGCGGGGATCGGCCAAACGAATCTGGAGCTAGGCAACTTCCAGACACTTGCCAGTGCTGCTGTCTCGTTCGTCATAGTCATTGTGACGTGGTCAACGACTCTTTATGGGGTCATTAAGACGCGTAAGGAGGTGAATGTTGATGCGTGAGGTGTGGGATGGGATTGTTATGGCTTGCCGGCGTTGGTCGGTGATGCTGGGACTTTCAGGGATGATCGCCGCCGCCTGCGTTGTGTTCGCTCTTGCCCTAGAGGACGTTGTGTCCCAGGTCGCCGTCCTGAAAGGGGCCGGACATCTACGGGAGCGTCACGCCGTTATGTTTACCCCATACTACCCGTCGGGTGAGGAGAGTCACGTAGGGGATGAGACCGTGCAATACGTGATGGACTTGATCAACCGCCAAAAGGCCTACGCCGCAATCGTTTACAATATGGGTCTTAATAATCCTGATTTCGCCGGTAGGCATCCCACCTTGGTACTGTTCGGTGACGTGCTCCCGGATTTATTCCCAGAACTCCCGCTGTGCGAACCCGCGCCGTGCGCCATGCGCGGCTCGAAACTCACCGATGAGAAGATCAATGCCGTGAACATAGCAGGCGAAAGCATCCCGGTGGTAGGAACACTGCCGGCGGGAGCTACCTTCTTTGATCCCAATGCCTCCGGCCTACCCTTGGATCACCGCCTCGTCATCCGAGCGCCGACAAAACTGCTTCCTTTGCTCAATTCACAGGAGCGAGAGGAGGCGTTGGTCCGGACGGTCCTGTTGGCTCCAGAAGCCAAGGTGGTGGACACGTTCGTTGCCGGGAGTGCACATGGGGAATTGTTTCTCGTTCCCCATGACGTCGCCGTAGATCAGCCGCAACGATTCCGCGAGATCATGATGAGTTCTGCCATGTATATCGTGGGCATGCTGAGTTTTCTCGTGTTGGTCTTTGTTGCTTTCGTGTCCTCCGCCCGCTTGACGATTCGCCAAGAGCATCGAGCTTTCAAGATCAGAGCCATGTATGGGGCAACGCCCTTTCATCTCAGCCTTCGTATCGGCGGTTTTTTGGCAGCTGTGGTCCTGATCCCGCCAATCGCCTTACTTTCACTGCTCCTATGGTATCTACATGTGGCGGGTGCCCCTGCGCCAAGCGCGCCGCTTTGGGTCATGTTAGCGGTCTTGCTCACGTTCGTTTCGTTGTGGTTCTGGTCGGTACGTAAGGGGCGTATCACAAAAAAGATAGGAGGGTGAAAATGAAAACGATTCTTGAAGCTCGTAACGTGTCAAAGATTTACGGCAGCGGTCGTACGCAAGTAACGGCAGTGCACAACGTTTCTCTGCGACTTTCCGCAGGCGAGTGCGTTGTGTTGATGGGAGCATCTGGAAGCGGCAAATCGACATTGTTGAGTATATTGGGGTTGATAAGCCGGCCCACCGAGGGTCACGTGCTCATCCAAGGCGAAGATGTCGGGAATTGTGAGCGCAGCCGGGCCCGGCTGCGAAATGCGTTCTTTGGGTATGTCCATCAGGAATACGCGATTATTGAGAATGAGACCGTCGAAGACAATGTTATGATTCCGCTTCAATATGCCAGCCCCCGTCCTAGCCGGCAGGAGCGGCAATCGAGGATACTGCGAGCGCTGGAACAAGTCGGTCTTGATTGGGCTTTAAAGAAGAAACCGTCGGAGCTGTCGGGAGGTGAACGACAACGTGTTGCTATTGCCCGGGCGTTGGTGAATGATCCTGTCATCATACTCGCCGATGAGCCGACAGCGGCCCTAGATAGTGAGACAGCCCAAGCGGTGATGACTCTGATTCTATCTCTCAAAGAAAAGGGTGCGGCGGTGCTTGTGGCGACGCACGATGATCAGGTGGCCAAGCGAGGTGACCGGATCCTACGGATCAACGACGGTCGACTCATCACTGGTGACGATATGCCTCATAAGATGCTAAAAAAGTATTAGTGGATAAAGAACAAGTGGATTTAGATTGAAATGCTTTATAATTTTCAGTTTTGTTCTCGCATTTTTTATTAAAGTAGGGTAATTTCATTCATCCGAACCTTACTTCGCTTATCACCCAGTAGCGACCGTGTAGCGTACCTATAGGATGGAATAGTTTCACATAATATAAAAATATTGTTAGTATGCGTGCCGAAAATTATTTTTTTGACACTCCACAACGAGCTAAACCGTTTATATATCGACATTTATAGAGGGAGGTAAAATATCATATTTCTGAGTTGCGAATGCCATAAGATATTCGTTTAATGACTTTCATTTTATTGTTAATCCCTTTTAAATAATTGTCGGTGTAGGGAAAAATAAATGAATTGATAATATCTTTCCCCGGCTTTTAAAGGTTCGCTTCATGTACCGATACTCATCCAGTCCTGAATCATCAATAGCTCGATACAGTCGTTTCGTACATCGTTTATCAAAGTTTTTTCTCGCGTTATTGAAAAAAGTCGTTTGTCTAATGGCAAACGACTTTGTGCAGAAGCTGTATTTTTACCCCAGTTCAAAGAGCTGAAGAAGCCTCAATATGAATTGGCTGCTCTAAGTGATGTTAAGAGGGAGCGGCCATTTCTTAATCAAAAGGTTAATCATTGTATAAAATCACTTTCATCGCTTTTTCTTTGGCTGCATTGCGAAATACCTCGTATGCCTGCATGATCTGATCCAGAGGAAAACGGTGGGTGACTAACTGTTGTGGTTGGATCTTTCCTGATTCCACTGTCTTTAACAGCATCGGTGTCGTACTCGTGCTAACCAGTCCAGTTGAGATCTTGACATTGCGAATCCACAATTGTTCCAGATGCAATTCGACAGGCTTGCCGTGTACACCGACATTGGCCAGACGTCCGCCTGGCTTTAGGATTTGCTGACAGATGTCGAAGGTTACCGGGAAACCGACGGCTTCAATCGCTACGTCAACACCTTTGCCATCCGTTAATTCCATCACTTGTTTAACCGCATTGCTCTTAGAGCTGTTCACTGTCTGAGTGGCACCGAACTTTTTAGACATCTCTAGGCGATTATCGTCAAGGTCGATCATGATGATCTCCGCCGGTGAATAAAGTTGTGCCGTTAAGAGTGCCGACATTCCAATCGGTCCTGCGCCGACAATCGCAATGACATCACCCGGATGAACTTCACCGTTGATCACCCCGATTTCTAGACTCGTCGGTAAAATGTCGCTCAACATGACAAGTGCTTCCTCATCGGTTTCCGGAGGAAGATGATACATGCTTGTATCGGCATAAGGGATCCGAACGTATTCTGCCTGGGTACCGTCGATTAAGTGCCCCAAAATCCAACCGCCGTTTTCACAGTGGGCGTACATCGCTTTTTTGCAATAATCGCATCTTCCACAGGAAGTGACACAAGAAATCAGCACTTTGTCGCCGGGTTTGAAATTGTTGACACCCGTGCCGACTTCTTCTACGATTCCAATTCCTTCGTGTCCCAATGTTCGACCGTCTGTTACCGCCGGTACATCCCCGCCTAAAATATGCAAATCTGTGCCGCAAATTGTCGTTTTGGTGATTCTGACGATGGCATCAGTTGGATTCTGAATCGTCGGCTTGTCTTTCTCTTCCCATTCGATTTTTTTCGGTCCATGAAATACTAGTGCTTTCATCATTATACCTCCTATGGTTTCGTTCGCGAAGTTCCCCTCGGTTACCAAATGAAAGGTTGTACCGTCAGGGTTTCACCAGACTAGGCGTTACTAAAGTGGATTATCGGCCTGAGAGTATGTTTCCCTTAAGATCGTTAAATTATTCTGCTTACACAATTGTACGGACTTAACTGAGAGTTGTAAAGGAAATTATTGAGAGAATGGGTGAACATAGCAAAAAATGCTAGATTCAATCAAAAATATTTATTCTAGTAGAATAGAAGAAAAGTTATTGGAGAGATCAATATGAAAATATCCAAACAAAACGCTGAACATTACATATGGGGTAACCTTTGTGATGGATGGCATTTAGTGAAAAGTCCAAATTTAAGCGTGATTCAAGAACGCATGTTGCCCAATACTTCGGAGGTCAGACATTATCATCAATATGCACGCCAATTTTTCTTTGTATGGAAAGGTACAGCAACTATTGAGGTAGATGGTCAAAAGATTATTTTACATTCACAAGAAGGGATTGAGGTGCCTCCTTTGACTCCGCATCAAATGATGAATGAATCAGATGAAGAAGTAGAGTTTTTAGTTGTATCTCAACCTCATAGTCATGGCGACAGAATATTAGTAGATGAAATCTAATGTTTCCAGAAAAGCAAGCAGCTAATGAAAGCACGGGTGAAAAGAGGGAAAATGCTTTTTTATCCGTGTTTATTTTTTGGTTCTATTGCGAAGGATTGCGGGCTTAAATGAATAAGGAGAAAAGGTGCTAAGAATAAAGAGGAAAAATAAAATCGAGGGGAGAATTATTTTCGTACATTTACACCCGATTGAATAAACTGTGAACATATGAATGATCATTCTTCCATGTTTGAAAGGGATCGAAATAGATGAAAAAACAATATGTAATGATTTTATGCATATCTTTTGGTGTGTTCGCTTCTGTCATGAGTAGTACGATGCTGTCCATAGCTTTTCCAGATATCGTGGATAGCTTTCATATCTCCTATTCTTCCTTACAGATTCGGAATATTTTGTTTTTCGCTATTTTCGCGACGGGTCTTCCTTTATTTGGCCATTTGGCTGATCGAGTTTCTCCCAAATTGTTGATGAGCATGGGGTTGCTGTTGTTTTGTCTATCCAGTTTTTTAAGCGGATTTCTTCATCATTGGTACTTATTCTTGGCATTTCAGTCCTTTCAGGCTGTCGCAGATTCTATGATCGTTCCAGCTCAAGTGGTTCTGATCCGTAAATTGTTTCCTCAAGACAAAATGGGTTGGGCTTTTGGCTGGTTTTCGGGGACACTTTCGGCTGCTACTCTTGTAGGACCCGCTTTGGGCGGATTCATTTTACGTTATTTTCATTGGGAAACTATATTTTATTTATTATCGCTCATTTCCTTTCTGTCTTTTCTTTTCGTAAGATGGGTTGTTTCAGAAGTTCAAGGTTTTGATCAAAAAAGGACATTGCCTTATGTAAGCACGATGAGTTTGTTAGGGTTTATTCTATCGGTGTAAGTTTTATTTCTACATACCCGTCTTATGAACAAAATGATAGCGTTTGTTATCGTATTTTGTAGTTTAGGATTGCTCATTTTTTCTGAAAAACGTAAACAGCAAGGGAAAGCCATATTCCCAACGAGCGCATGGAAAAATTGGATGTTTGTCCATTCATTGTTTCGAGTTTTTTTATTGTATATGGTGAGTAATGCTGTATTACTGTATGTTCCAAGTTTCATGAGAGATGTCCATCATTTGGAGCCGCAAATAGTAGGATTCATCCTATTAATGGATTCCATCATTGGCGTCTTTTTTGCTGGATTGGCTGGAAAATTAGCGGATAAAGCCCCACACCGAACTTTATTCATCGGAATGATGATTTCGATCATGGGGGTCTTTCTATTAAGTGTAAGCGGAATGATTCGTCTTCCTGCTATTTTCATGTTCGGGATCATCTATTTATTATTGGGAATGGGGGGGACGGTTTCGATGCCTGCTTTAAATTCGATTGCGCTGCTTTCCGTACCCGAAAAGGAAACAGGCAGCTATATGGGAGTTTTCCAAATGATTCAGTTTGGAACAGGAGCCTTTGCAGCAGGGCTGTTTTCCACTTTAGTCGAAGCAGATCATAATACGGGGGAAATCTCTGTAAGTGGATTTACAAAAATGACTGTTATTTGTCTCGTTTTCTATTTGATTGCGCTTTTGACTCTTCTATGGGATAAAAAGCTGTTAAAAGAAAAAAACAATGAAATCACGGCTCTGAAGCTCTAAAGGGTATTGAGATTTTTCGAAATAAAAAGTGAAAAACCGGTGAGAAAAGCAGAAAAAAGATTTTGTTCATATAGGACTCTTTATTAAGGGGTAAATAAAAAAAGAATATTTCTGGGCAATGAATGGCTGAAAACTAATACCGTTTAATACTATCATGATTTAGACGCCATTCATTTACCACAGAAGTATTTATGAACAATCTAATTTACATCGATAGAAAACATTCGAATTTGCAGAATTTGAATATATGGATGTTTTACTCGTGTCTGCTTTATTTTTTCCGGAACGGTTGATTAAATGGTTACATTCGTTTTCGGTTTACTTAATTTCGATTCCATCTTTTCAAGAACTTTTTCTCTTTTTTCAAGCGGTACTTCTGTACTTTCTGAAATATTTTTCAAATCTTGATAGGAAAGTCCTTTTGAACTGCGGAGAAGATTTTTTTGTTCATGGTCATGTAACAAGATTTGAACGGCATCTGGTCTTGAATAATGTCCTAATCCGTCAAATACTACTTTTGCTGCTTTAATCTCATTGGCATGGCAATCAGCGTAAACAATCGTATCATCGTTATAAACGGGTCCAACAATAAATTCACCAAATGGATTGATAATCGCAGCTCCACCTACTGCCCAGCTGAAATTCATAAACGGACTATCAATAAAATGCTTAAATTCAGGTTCAAAATCTTGTTCTCTTAACAAACCAGCTACGCTGATCACAAAGCTTCCCGATTCAAAAGCGTATTCTCGAATGGCAAACTGCAAATCGCAAGGATCTCCAGGTTCTGTTGTGGAATGGAAAATTCGACCTTTTCTTTCGCCATTGTTGGTCTTTTGTCCGAACGTCCAAGTACCAGGCCAGTTGGCGATATGGATTTCTTCCCCCATTAACATTTGAGCGGCTCTTACTAAAATCGTATGATGTTTTCCCAGCAAATAAGAGATCCGATTCGTCCAATATCCGTTTGATATACATTAAGATCACTGCCGTCCCCTAGACCGTGATACAGACGTTCATTAAAAGTAGGCATTAATTTACGGTGACGCCCTAATATGGAGCCATCAGAACCAAAAAGGATTTGAGTGTTGTATAGTGTGCGCGATCCATCCTGATCATTTAATTCATTTACCCCCATGACACACTAAACCCCTGCATCCCTACATGCTTTTCCGATGATCTCAGTGTCTTCACTTGGTATTACAATAGAGTGATCTTGAAGCGCAATATTCCACTCAGCCTATTCATCTATTTGGCTGGCGTAACCAGCTTTGTAATAGGCGGGAAAGACCGGAATATAGGTTTCTGAGAACGCTACTAATTTCGCACCATTTGCTCCTGCTTCTTTGATTCTTTGACAGGCCACTTCAATCGATTTTTCTTTGTTGAAGACAATTTGGGGGGCTTGTACTGCTGCGACCCGCACTGTCTCATGCCCTCCGAAAACGGATTTATCCAATTTTTGATTTCTGATTTTTGCCATCATTGTCTCCTTCTTCAAATATTAGAATCAACCCAATTATATTCTGGAAATTCATAATTATAAATCCATTACTTGAACATTTACTTATTTAGCTTTATGTGATATGGCGTGTGTCTTAATGAGCAGAGTTAACTGGCATTTTATCCGTATGGTACTGCTGGGGATTTTATGGAATATTATTACAAAAAATTGGTATAAAGCCCACATTTAATGAACGTTTTTCTCAAAATAAGGCGAGCAAGTAAAAGGGTATTGCGTTATTGATGTCAAAATTAGTCATAAGCCTAAATTTTCATATTGAAACTTATTACAATGCAGAAAGTACAATAGGAGGTTTAGCAATGGTACTTGAAGATCAATATAAACAAATGATGGAACAATTAGGGAGCAAAAATGTTTCAGAGGCTCTTGGTGCCATTCAAAATTTGAAGAGAAAAGGAAAGGAAGCTCTTCCTTATTTGATGAAAGCGATTGAGGAGAGAGAAGAATCCATCCGTGTAATGGCGGTCGTAGTATTGGGGGAAATGGAAAAGGAGGCTGTACAGGCGATCCCTGTATTGCTGGAGTTGTTGAATGAACAAAATGAGCAGATGCGCATGGCTGCCGCTTTAGCGCTTGTGAGAATTGGTGATGATAGCATCCAACCGTTAGTGAATTATTTAAAGTCCTCTGATAAGTGGGGGTCCTTTTGGGCAAGCTGGTCGTTAGCTTTATTGAATGCTTCTTTATTGGAAGAAAAATCGATCAAAATACTGTATGAAACACAACAAAATACAAGCAATCCAGTAGAAAAAATGGCAGCCGAAGAAGCATTGGGGAAAATCATTGGGAATCATCTGAAATCATAAAAGGACGATTTTTCCTAAAGTCAGGGTCGATGGTAGACGTTTTCCAAATACAGCTGACACCTTTCACGCGAACTTTTCGTTCATCAATTTCTTTTATTTGCCCTTCGTCCCAATTCATTCATTCTTTTAATCTGTTGATGCATTTTGGCAAGTTTTCTATATTACTTTTATTAAGAAGGACTTGAGTAGGTGTAGTATGTCCAGGAAGGATCGTGTTTTTTAGCCGCAGCTCAAGCGGATCCATCCCGAGCTTCTCCGCTAGAATGTCCAAGGTTCGTTCAAAAGCAAATAATACCTCGGAATGGCTAAATCCCCTGAAAGCCGTGGCATAAGGATGATTGGTATACATGCACAAAGAGTTGCACCATACATTTTCAATTATGATAAGGACCTGTATAGTCAACGGCTCCAGCTCTGCTGATATCGGTTGATTTATCAGAATAAGCACCGCCATCAAATAAATAAACAATCTCCGCGGCTTTCAGTAATCCGTCTCGGGTGCAGCCGAGTTTTACGCGGGCATCAAGTCCAATATGGCATGGTGCCGTTAGCATATCTTCTTCTCGTGAATAAAGAAGCTTTACTCGTCTGCCGCCTACCGCTTTCGAAGTTAGAAAGGCAAGAATCTCCCATTGAACGGAAGCTTTTCCGCCGTAAGCTCCTCCTACTAATGGAGTATTGACGACAATTTTACCGACATCTATATTGAAATATTGGCTGATCCATTTTTTAATCATAAAGGGAGATTGTGAGGAAGAAGTGATATGCACATAGCCATCACAGTGAATTTCCGCGATGGCGCATCTTGTTTCCATCGCTACATGATCGGATGGAGAAAATGAAAAATTTTCTTCAACGACCACATCGCATTCCGTCCATCCATTTTCCATGTTTCCTTTACGTATTTTTGTTCGATTGGCAATGTTCGTACTCGGCTCTGGATAAACACCTTGCGTTCGCTTATATGTATCTAGCTTTTCGTGTACTAGGGGTGCATCACTTTTCAGCGCCTCGGATGGGGAATTTACAACTGGAAGAGGTTCATAGGTTGCTTTTATGAAATCGGCTGCTCGCTTGGCCAAAACCGGATGATCGGCAACGACAAGGGCGACCGGTTCTCCGTAGTAACGGAGTTTTTCAAATGCGATTGGAGGACGGTCCCGTATTTCTTCCCCAATAAGAGGGAATGTCGGATTTCCGGTGAGAATGGCTCGAACGCCTAGCCCTTTTTGAGCTTCTGAAGTATCAATTTTTTTATTTTAGCATGACCATAAGGACTAATCACCATTTTCACATGCAATATTTCCGTTGATTGCTCATCAGCCGTATATTTTGCTCTTCCTGAAACTTTATCCAAAGCTTCTTTTCGGTAAAGCCTTTTACCGATTATCGTCAATTTGATTTTCCACCTTTCATTATGAATGTTCTCCGTTCCGAAATATGGTAAATATATGATTCTATTTTCTTATGTACAACGATCCCATCAATATTTTTTGAATGTTATTATTGCAAAAAAATAAAGACGGAGAATGGAATAAATGGTTCATCATTAACATAACATGTCATTTCCCCTTTAGTATCATTGAATGTCGAAAGAATATCCCTGTTAGTGATCGTCTATTTAGAAAATCTTTCTTTATTCCAAATGCATAAAGAAAATGCTACGGTTTAAAGGTGAATTTGTTGTCGGCTCTGCCTCTGGAAAATGGATCATCCTCTTACACTCTTTTATCCTATAAAGAAAATTTTGGACTGAATGGGCTAGGAGAAATGAACATGAAAAACTATAGAACAAAAAAATCAAGGTGGAATCTTGTAAAACAGCCAATCTTTCGGGAAAGAAGATGGGAGGGAAGCAAAATGATAGAAAGATGGAAAACGAGTGCAAGGCGGATAAAGGGAGAAATTCGTGTGCTGTATCTAGCATACAAAGATGAAAGAGTTCCGTGGTATGCGAAGGTATTCGCAGCTTGTGTAGTGGCTTATGCCTTTAGTCCTGTCGATTTGATCCCCGATTTCATTCCGATTTTGGGTTATGTGGATGATCTTATCATCGTTCCTTTTGGGATTGTTCTTGCAATGAAAATGATTCCGAGCGATGTATTAGAAGATTGTCGTCGGCAGGCGGAACAAGAATCCATCGAAAAAAAACCGTCAAATTGGTTTGTCGGTGGCTTGTTTATTCTTATTTGGATAACGTTAGCTCTTTGGATCTCGATCATGCTATATCGAATGTTTAAGTAAATGCATAAACATTTATCATCATTAAAAATATTAGCATGATCAAGAGATTGTCCACGGCACAACAAAATGTCCGCAATTTCCATTAGGGAATAAATGGATGAAAACGTTGTAAAAATGACAAAGCATCAAGAATTGAAAATAGTTTTTTGAAATAAAAAAGGGCGGAATGGAAACTTCCGCCTTCATCAAGAATACTTATTAATGAATACTTTTCATCGATTTTTCCATTCAAGCAACACATCCAGCAAATGGAGAAAGACTTTTTGATCTTCGATGCTTTGTGTTTGTAAGCGAGTGATGATTTTGGACAGTGTGTATTCTTGAGAGTTAGGATTAGGGTGGATTGAACGAAAGAGGTCTTCTAAAGAAATTTCCAAAGCCTTAGCCACCTTTTCGATGCTTTCCAGAGTGGCGTTTTTTTCACCTCTTTCTAATTGTCCTATATATGTAGCATGTAGATTGGCTATATCGGCTAATTCTTCTTGACTCAATCCTTTTTCTTTTCGAAAAGTCCGAATCCGCTCTCCAATAATCTTTGGCAATTCACTCATATATTACCACCTCTTAGGTAACTGTAGCTTTATTCATGAAGCTTCCCAAGATACCATAGATATTCAAAATGAATTATGATATACTATAAATAGTATTTTTTAGGAAGGGACGAGATGCCTATTTTATGTACGAACCATGTCGAATTGCGTCGAAATGGTTATGATTCGGGCATATATACCCATGATTTTATTCTTAAATATCCCTCTGAAATGATGGAGTTCATGTGATGAATAACGCGTTTTTTCATTCCAAACGAAAATAGAATTCTTTTATGTATAGGACAGTACAGATACTACGCAAGAAATGAAATGTTCGGAACGTTTTTTAGAATGGGCTAGTGTAAGGTTATGAAGTTGTACTACATGAGCGGAAATATAGGGTATGAATGAGAAGGGTGTACAGTAGTTCTTTTGATCGTGGCATGATTTAGCACGGATAAGATGATTGAAGAATTTTTTTCTTTTGCCTCCCTTCTTTTTCTTATGTTCTTGAAAACTCAAGAGAATTTGCTTTTCTAATTGAAATATTAGGTTTAAAATGATCAAAGTAGAAAAATATTTTTTTGGAATAATAAGGGAATGGATAATAGAATGAACCATTTTGCAAAATCATTGAAAGTTCATTACGGACAGTCAAAGACGATGCCAAACAGTCAAAAATCTTAATAAAAGAAAGGGTAAGGGCTTAAAATAATTGGATTAAAGGAAGAACAATGATAAAACGAAAGTTCATGTATGCATTTGTTTTGTTGTCTTTGTCAATCGTTTTAGTGATGAATTACTATTCGTCTTTAGAATCGTTATGGATGCTTCTCTTGATCCCTGCTGTTACGACGGTCATCTTATTCCCATCGTGGAAAGCAGCCATAACGGTTGGATTGTCAAGCTTCATTTTAATGGTGATGACCGAATTTGTATTTCATCGGGTACAACCTTCATTTCGGGATTTGGTTCATCTTATGATCACAGGAGCAGTGGAATGGATTATATTCATAACGGCTTCTTTTTTTCAAATTAGAATTGCGAAGATAATTGCGGAATTGGGAAATCTTGCATTAACAGACCCGCTCACTAATATTTATAATCGCAGATATTTAGATTTGAATATGAAAAAAAACAGTTCGTTGTTCCAGAGAAAAGAACAGTCGATGACGTTGATCTTGTTTGATATCGACTATTTCAAAGCCATTAACGACACATTTGGCCACAATGCAGGAGATATGGTCTTAAAAAAAGTATGTGGAGTCGTTAAGGAAATCATTCGTGAATCTGACATATTTGTTCGAACAGGTGGAGAAGAGTTTCTGATTTTTTTGCAGGATTGTTCATTAGAACAAGGCATTAAACTCGCCGAGCGCATTCGAAAGACAGTGGAAGAGACGGACTTTGTTTATAAAGACAAACGGATATATGTAACGATCAGTGTAGGGGTCTCAGAATACAGCAAAGAGAAAGACTTGAAAGAGTTTACGGAGAAAGCGGATAAGGCTTTGTATCAAGCAAAAGAAACGGGACGCAACAAAGTGGTTGTCATTTAAAAAAAGAATGATTTTGAAAAAATGTTGAGATTGGGATCTTGAAGGATTGTCAAATGATTTCCCATCTTTTTTTCTGTAAAAAGATGGGTCAGAAGGTAGACCAAAGTGGATCGTCTTCCTTCTCGAAATTTCTTTGAAAATACGTTAGAAATATGGTCAAAACGCAAGAATCGTGTTTTCTGAATGAGAAAGTATTAGGAAATGGCTTTTCCGTTTCATTTGGTCGAAAACATTTCCGGATAATAAGCATCCTGTATTTTTGAAATATTCGATTATTATGCAATCTACAAAGACATGTTGTCTTTTTAAAAATATGGCAAATAAATTATAATAGTATATGAAAAAAACAAAAAGAGAAAGTACTCGTTCATTTGTGCGGTCAACTACTAAAAAAATCTCGAATATGGTCGAAAAGGCTGGCTCCAACCGAGTCAGCTTCTTTAAGTATAGGTATTGGCAGTTTTTTACTGATCATTTCTGAAGATGATGCTTCTTTTTGCTGTTTTTTCGAAAAATTCTAACGAAATCTGTTTTCAGTGGTACAATATAAAAAACAGATGATTTACATCGGTACGTTCGAAACGCTGGCAGGAATTTTGAATAAAGAAGTAAAAGAAATCGTCAGATGGTTCATGGACAGTCCCCATTCTTTAAAAGTTTCGGAGGTGTTTTCGGGTGAAGATTCGGCGGGAAGGGGTCAAAGAAATATGGAAGCGCTTTATTTTAGAAGATGAATTAGCGGAAGAACTTTCCCCCATAGTGAAAGATTCGTGGATTCGATCAAAAAAATGGAAGGTTGATCCATTTCAACCATATGGTCCTATCAAAAAAATTCACATCGAACGATATCAATCTCTTATTGATTGGGCCATGCCGTTAATGGAAGGGCTTTATTCCATCGTAAAGGGTTCTGGCTTTTTAGTCATCCTTTGCAATGAAAAAGGACAGCTATTAAAATCGATCGGTGACCCGGACACGTTGTTGATGGCTGAACAAATCGGTTTTGTGGAAGGAGCGGATTGGAGCGAACAAGCTGTTGGCACCAACGCGATTGGCACATCCATTGTCATGGATCAGCCCATTCAAATTTTTGCAGAGGAACATTATTCTGAAATTTGTCAATCTTGGACTTGCTCCGCTGCGCCGATCCATGATTCGAAAGGCAATATTATCGGCGTATTAAATGTATCCGGTCCTTATGAAAAAGTGCATCCTCACACATTGGGAATGGTGGTTTCAGCGGTTAAAGCGATAGAGTATCAAATGGCATTGAATGAAAATGCGGAAAAAAATATTATGATGCAGAGATTTCTTGAAGCGACCACCAATAATATGAAAGAAAGCATTCTTATCATCGACACGGAAGGAAACATTATGAAAGCGAACGATCAGCTGAAGAAGCTGCTGAATCTTGATCCATCTAGTTTGGAAGGAAAAAAGATCCACGAACTTTTTACCAATCAAACGCTCATTTCCAATGGCCCTATCTATCTTCAAAATGAAGAACTACACGTTACAGTCCAGCCATCAAGAAAAATCCATCATGTTATGGTTGATAAAATTCCCATCTATAAAGATAAACAATGGATCGGTTCAATGATCATGATGAAAGAAATTCATAAAGTGCGTCAATTTGTGAATCATTTATCTGGAAATCAAGCCAAAATTACTTTCGATGATATTATTGGGAAGCATCCCCTTTTTATTCAAAAAGTCCAAGAGGCGAAATTAGCAGCGACGACGGATTCAAACGTTTTAATATTAGGAGAAAGCGGAACAGGAAAAGAAATGTTCGCACAAGCCATTCATCATGAAAGTGATCGAAAAAACAAACCGTTTATTGCCATCAACTGTGGTGGAATTCCCCGGGATCTTCTTGGCAGTGAACTATTTGGCTATGTCGATGGCGCGTTTACTGGGGCTAAAAAAGGAGGAAGTGCGGGAAAATTTGAACTGGCCGACGGCGGCACTCTTTTTTTAGATGAAATTGGGGAAATGTCTTTGGAAATGCAGGTTCTTCTTTTACGAGTGATCCAAGAAAAAGAAGTGATGCGGATCGGCGGCCATAAAGTCATACCGGTCGATGTCCGAATTATTGCAGCTACAAACAAAAACCTTCGCGAGGAAGTCCGAAAGGGAAGCTTTAGGGAAGATTTATTTTTTCGCCTCCATGTCATGCCTATCACCTTGCCGCCTTTACGGGAAAGAAAAGAGGATATCCCGCTTCTAGTCCGCCATTTTATTGACAAACTGAGCAACAAATTAAACAAGCCGTTTCCAGATATCAGACCGGACTTTTTGCAAGCTCTTCTTCAGTACGATTGGCCGGGGAATATTCGAGAATTGCAAAATATTTTAGAAAGAACGTTCAATCGGCATACAAAGCCCGTTTTATCGGCAAAAGATTTGCCAGAGGAAGTGTTTCAACTGTTTTCTGGGCAAAAAGAAGAAGAGTTGTTCATGCATAAAGAGGATATAAAAAAACAGGCCATTCTTCAGGCATTGTACTTATTTCATGGTAATGTCACAAAAGCGGCCAAACATTTAGGCATTTCCAGAAGCACGTTTTACAGACAAATGAAAAAATTTCACATTACTTAATAAAGCAACTGTTTCATTTTGTATCAAATTGTTTCAATATGTGGCAACAAAGTGTTCCATTTTGGAACACTTTTTTTGAAGAATAAGAGTGAAAACGAATATCAAGGAAAAATCGTTTCCATTTATTGGGGAAAATAATAAAATAATTCCGATTTTTCGACAATATGCAGCTTTTTTCTTATTTTGTGGCACGTTTATTGCATTTCAAATGATGAAAGAGTTTTATTTACGTGAAGGAGGAGAGCGAGTTGACGATTTCTAGGGATCATCTTACTTGGATGTACGAAACGATGTACAAGATTCGGTATTACGAGGACAAAATGGCAGAAGCTTATGCCGAAGGGAAAAATCCTGTCTTTAATATCGGTGCAGGGCCTGTACCGGGTGAAATGCATCTGGCAACGGGGCAAGAACCGGCCGCAGTTGGTATATGTATTCATTTAACAAAAGAAGACACTGTTTCGTCTCCACATCGTCCGCATCATCATGCCATCGCAAAAGGGGTTGATTTGAACAGAATGACAGCTGAAATTTTCGGGAAAGCGAGTGGGCTCGGAAAAGGCAAAGGCGGACATATGCATTTATTTGATCCAAATGTGAAATTTTCTTGCGGAGGAATTGTAGGCGCCGGCATTCCACATGCATTGGGGGCGGCCCTTGCAGCGAAGAAAAAAGGAACAGATTCCGTAGCGGTGGCTTTTATTGGAGAAGGAGCTGCCAATCAAGGGGCTTTCCATGAGTCATTAAATATGGCGGCATTGTGGAATCTGCCTCTCATTGTCGTCATCGAAAACAATCAATATGGAATTTCTGTTCCAAAGTCATCATCCACATCTGTTTCCTCTAATGATATAAGAGCCGCCGCTTATGGAATTCAAGGATATTATGTGAAAGAGAATGATCCGATCGAAATGTATAAAGTGTCAAAAGAAGCGGTAGAGAAAGCAAGAAAAAATGGTGAACCATCCATCATTGAAATTGAAACGTACCGTTATTTAGGACATTTCCAAGGAGATCCTGAAGTTTACAGAGATAAAAACGAAGTGACTTTATTAAGGGAAAAAGATCCGATTGTTCGAATGCGATCCATCTTATGGACAGAACATGGAATAAAAGAAACACAGCTGATGGAATTAGAAAAGAGAGCAAAGCAAGAAGTCGATGCCGCTTATCAATTCGCACGTGAAAGTGAATACCCTGAACCGGAAGATGCTTTAAAAGACTTATTTGTCTAATAGATGAAAGAAAGGAGCGGTCAAAATGCAAAAAACAAAACAGCGTTTATTATCAGGAAATAAAGCGGTGGCAGAAGCGATTCGATTAGAATTGGAAAGAGATCCGAACGTGTTTGTAATGGGGGAGGATGTCGGCGCATACGGAGGGATATTTGGAGCAACGGAAGGATTATTTCAAAAGTTTGGTCCTGAAAGAATCATGGATACACCGATTTCAGAAACAGCTTTTATTGGGGCAGCCGTTGGGGCTGCTGCAGAAGGAATGCGGCCGATTGTGGAATTAATGTTCGTCGATTTCTTTGGCGTTTG
>JADBKC010000218.1 GCA_014896555.1 Caryophanales bacterium
TGTGAAAAGCCGGAAAATATATTCCAATTGGATTTCATATCCAGAAAGAATCATGCGATAAAGAGAGAGTACTCTTTTAATATCAATCTGTTTGTCTTTATTGTTTTTTGAAACAGGAATCATATGGTATATCGTGCCAAGTGAAAAATTTTGAGTCGGGTAACGCCACGCTTCATTTTTAAATGATTCTATTAATCGAGCGAGATGGAGTGACGGCACATCTTCAATGGATTCTAATACAACAAAAGAACCTTGCGCCTTACGATAAAAAATCATGTTTAAAGTATAATGAGGATTGAACAAAGTATTTGCTTCGATGGACTTTAACCAGTCAACCACTTTTTTCTCATTAAAAGCGATGTCAACGTTTTCTTTAAACTTTTTAAGGTCATCATATGAAAAAATATCCAAAAGTGCTTCCGGTAAAATATAAACATTTTCACCAGCGATTGTCGTTGAAAAAGAATTTTCTATTTCAGCTTCACCATTCAATAAATCTTCATAGCAATCATTGCACATACCATAATTATCATTATGACCTTTTGAATCAATTTGACTGGCATAATTAATCTTTTGAGTTATAAATAGCTTATTAATGCTTGTATACTTTTTGGTATAAGATACATCGACATCACTTTTTTCTTGACCGCAAACATAACAAATACGTTTGTTATGTTTAGGATGAGAGGAGAATGTGAGATGATTTTTTAACTTCACAAGTTCTTTATAACCTTTGGTTTGTGACAAAATGTATGATTGTTGATTCATAATGAGCCGTGGAATAATCATGGTAAAATGAAGTTCGTTTGCATCGTTAACTAAGGCTATGTATTTTCCAATGGAAAGGATTTTGCCATCAATCAAAAATGATCTTTCTTCTTTGTGAAACTCAAGTTTTCCTCCTTTATATGATTCAGGTAACGGTAAAAGTTCAAGATTAAGCTTTAAGGCTTTTAATCGATTATTTTTATCCTTTATTTCAATGAAAAGATGTTTGTCTTTCATGATGGTCAAATAATTATAGAGATCGCTTGATGTTAAATGATTTTTTTTGAGCATTTTATACAAATTGGTCCAGATGTCTTCTAAGAAAAGATAAGCTTTCGAAAGTTCCCGAACAAGATAGTATTGAGGGTTATTGCCGTAATTGTTACCAAAATAATAATATGTCTCATGAGAAGTTTCTTGGTGATGGGGTATAGGTTCATCAAAACGAATCGTCCCCTTATCAACATCAAACGTCAGATGTATATTAAAAAGATCGGCTTTTCGATTGATAATATATGGTTTTTCAAGAATATTTGATAGAGGATCATAACCTTTAAAAACCTTTTTTTGCTCACCAATATATTTGGTAATGTGTAAGATATTCATCTCATCGCCATCCATTCTTTTATGAGCGGTAGTCTTTTCTCTTTTGGATAGACAAAGCCAAAACCTAGAGAATTTTTACTTCCAAGCCCTGTTTCGATAGCTGTCTTGATAAGTCGTGGATCACCTTCTAGAATAAAATTTCCTGTGTAACCGTTGATCACTGTATTTTTACCATATACGATATCGTGTTTGAAGCGCCCAACAGGCTTGATTTTGATTGGTTCAAAGACCGTATCCGCACCATACAAAAATTTGGCTTTCTTTATAAGATTCAAAGTAAGAAATTGAGTGTAATTAGGATCATCTGGTTTGTAATAAATGCGTTTTTTCTTACCGTCTTGTGTATGAACTGTGCTGTAAGAAACGACAGGTGAATATGAAGCGACACGGACATTGGTATTTGTGTTATCAAGCGAAGGGATGTTTTCGATACTTTTTATTTTTAAATGTTCATCACCTAAGTAAAGATTTTCTTTTAAAATGAGATTAAACATATTTCTGATGAATGGTTGGTATGCCGATGAAACAAGAAGCTGAAATGGTCCATAGAAACGAAACGTTTTTGTTTCCTTAATGAATTTACTTTCTCCAATAAGACGCGAGAAAACAAAGAGTTTGAAGGTTTTATCATCAATTTTAAAACCTTCTTCATGCATGAAGTAAGAAAGATCATCGTCTATGTTCTTATACAAAAACGATTGAATGAGATATGGATAATGTGTAGGTAAATCAATATAAGGTTTCTTGCTTTCGAGAATAACGGATAAAATCAAACGAATCCCCGCTTTATTAAATCGTTTGTACACGTTAAAGTTAACATACACAATAGAGTAAAAATAATCAAGCGTCATGTCGATATTTTTTGTAAAGTTTTATCATGTAACGAAATTCAAATACGCTGTGTCAAGTAATGGGATATATACCGGATAAAGCGCGCAGGAATGGGCTCAATGAGAACGGGATATGAATTAAGGGTTGTCTCTTCCTCCCCAGTGTAGAACCTGTAACAACAGGCAAAACTGTCGGTTTCGATCTAAGAGAAGTTGATTTAGTCGTGGTGTATGATGGAGAACAAACGACGATTTACAACAACCGTTGGTTTTGGTTCAC
>JADBKC010000051.1 GCA_014896555.1 Caryophanales bacterium
TTTTAGAAGCTTATGAACATAAGCAAGGCAATACTCTCTCACAATTTTTGGATTACTTAGATGAAATCGGACAGTCGCATATTTATGAACAACGCTATTTTTACGATTTTTGGCTTATAATGCATCAGCGTTCCCCCATACAAAATGGTGAAATACAAGAAGAGCAAGGAAATACGCTTCTTGGAGAGGCATTGGCCCTTCTTGGAACGAACACGTTAACCGTTCAAGAAGGCATAGGGATTATTCAAAAATGTGAACGTTTTTCCATACAAGAAATGATCATAACGGTGAGTGAAAATGATGAATTATCCTGAACAAAAAATTATTCAAGCTTTTCAATTGTATACAAAACTTGCACGTGACGGTGTCGCTGATCAACAAGCGGTCCAGCTATACAAAGCCGATGATGAAGTTCGTGGACTATTGGACACATTTAGCCGAGAAGTAGATTGTGTCATTATTTTAACGAGTGAAAACATGTTTTTAGTGCCGCGTACGAAGCTTTCGCCTTTTCATGTCAGCAACGATTGGATTAAACGAAATTATCTCCGATCAGGGGCGACAAATGGAGACCTTTATTTATTATATTTTGCCGTCATGATTCTATTCGGCAGTTTTTATGACACGTATCAAAGCGAAAAGCCGACGAGAAATTTTCTCCGCTTGGATGAATGGGTGCATCTCGTCCAAGAGCGCATCGATCAATTAAAAGAACATGATCCAGAAGAATTAAAACAATTTGAGAAAGAGTTTTCGTATAATTGGAGTCTGATCATCGAAAAATGGGATGCTATGGATGATATAAAGGAAACGGCGAAAAAACAAAGCGGCAACACAATCAGTCGATTCAGTTTTATCGACATGGTGAGACGATTTTTAATCGATCAAGATCTCATTGTTGATATTGGAAATGATGAAGTCACGTTGACGGAAAAAGCGAAAACGATTATTCAGCGCTTCTTTATGGAAGTTGAATACAACAAAGGGATTTTCGAATTTATTTATGGATTTGAAAGGAAGGAAGAAGATGCCATCTATTAGCAAAATTCGGCTGACGAATGTCGTGTACGAAGAAGGGCTTAAACGGTACAACGATGAAATTTTCCGATTTGATGGACATAATGGGGCGATTTTGCTGGAAAACGGAGGTGGAAAAACTGTTTTTATTCAAACCGTACTGCAAGCGATATTGCCTCATGTCGATGTAGCTGACCGGAAAATAAAGAACACGCTCCTACTTGAAAATGCTCCTGCTCATATTGCCATTGAATGGATAATGAATGATGAACCGAGACGGTATGTTGTGACAGCGGTATCGTTATTTATGACGAATAATGGTTTAGATTCATTGCGATACGTATATGAGTACAGCGCTAATGATCCGAATGGGATCGAAGGCATTCCGTTTGTCCGTGAAGGAAAAGATGGAAAACGGCCGGCTGAACGGGGAGAGATGCAAGACTATTACAGCCATATGAAAGAAAAATCGTTCCTTGCACGTACTTTCAACACGATTAAGGAATACAAGACGTTTATCGAAGAACAATATCTTATTATTTCAAGTGAATGGGAGAGTATCGTAAAGATTAATAGTTCGGAAGGCGACGTGGAAGCCTTTTTTGATGAATGTAAAAGCACGAACCAGCTTTTTGATCGTTTGTTGATTCCAACTGTCGAAAGTTCGATTGTTGGTCATGATGCGAATTTATTCGCGGACATGTTCGAAAAGCAGCATACGAGCTTCAAGCACTATAAAAAGCTGAAAGAAACGATCGAAGAGAACATCCTTATTCAACAAGAACTAGAAAAGTATGTCGAAACGTATGAACAGCTTCATATTAGTGAGATGGCTTATTTAAAAGCGAAGCAGCGTGCAAAAGGTGCATGGATTGAAACACTAAAGCAAAAACAGTTTTATAAAGACGAACAAATAGACGTATCGAAGAAATTGGAGGAATGGAAAAACAGCTTTGATACGCACGGCAGGAAATCCGCTTCTTACGAAATTTTAGTGGAACAGACGCTTTGCAACGAACTTAATCGCGAATATCAAATCGCTCTTGCACGACTAAAAGAAAAGGAAGAAGAGATTATTCAAAAGGAAAGAAACTATTATTCCTTAAAGCTAGCGGAGTTAAAAGGGCAAATAAAAGAACATGAAGATCATTTAGCCTATATTGAAGCTGAAATGAAAAGGCTTGATCAAGCTGATGAACTTGCTAATTATAAGGATGAATTAGAAATAGCCCAACGTTCATTATTAGGCTGCTTCATGGAGATGCTAGATGCCATTGAAAAAGAAGAACAAGGTCTCCAATATGAATTGAACCCGGTCGAAATCCGGCTTGAACAATGGAATAAGGAAAAAGAAAAGTGGGACGGGAAGGATCGAAACGCCCGTGATCAATTATCCAGAGTCAAAAGCCGAATCGAGTCGAGAACAAACGATTTAGAAAAACTAAAACAACAACTCCTTGCCAATCCGTCCCAAGAACATGTGAAAGAAGAAATAAAAAAATGGATTGAGCGTCAGCAATGGTTAGACGATGAGATCATCCGATTACAACAAGAGGTGAAGCAGCTTACTCAAGAGGAAAAAGAAGCAGAAACGAATAAAGAAGCTTTTCAACATGACCTTTCTTCCACGAAAATTAAACAGGAGAAGGCTGCCTATGAACTAAAACAAATTCAAGATGAAGAAAAAACACTCATCAACAAATTGTCTTCTCTCAGACCTCAGTGGGCGACGCTAGAAAGCATTCATACAAATGAAGCAACAATTGAAATGAGAATGATAGAACAAATTGAAAAGAGAACGAAAGAACGAAATGCGTTGTTAGTCCGCGAACGAGTGGCTTATCGATTTGTCGACGATTATAGCGAGCAAGAAATGTTTTTTGGCGATGCATTTTTAGAGCAACAGCTAAAATCTTGGAAAAATCAGTTCGATTATTTGGTTACAGGAGTTGAATATTTACAATCATTAGATGAAGAGGAACGCATCAAGAAAAAAGCTTTCCCGCTTTGGCCAATTACGTTCATTACGACAGATAAGTCAAAGGAACGATTAATTCAAAAAATAAAGCAAGTGAACGATCGCCTTCAATTCCCGATTGTGGTGATTTCAACTGAAGAAGCTGTCTATATCCACGACGCACCGTATCAACATAATTGGATAGAACCCCGTCACTGGAATGAGTCAATAGATCCGGAATCATTTCATGTTTGGAAAGAAAGTATAAAAACGGGTGCCAAAGAAACGACGAAGCTGCGTGAAAAAAAAGAAGATGAAATGAAGGCATGGCAAGATGTGTACCAAGAGTTTACAAGGTTTCTCCAGTCGCATCCATATGAAAAGGTAGAAAACCTTCGCAAAACACATGCGCAATTGGTCCGCCAAATCGATCAGCTGATAGCGTCCATTCAGAAAGAAAAAGAGCGAATCGACGAATTGCGTATGAAAATATCAAACAATCACTCACTTGCTCACCAATACAGAGAAGAAATGCGAGGGCTAGAAGCAAAAATCGAAAAAGGGATGCAGTATCTTCAATATGAAAAAGAAGTAGAAGAAGAGCGGAAAAACGAGAAGCATTGGCAAGAAGAGATTGAAGCGATTGAGAGAGAAGTAAAACGTGTCGAAATGCATATTCGTGATGTCATGGATCAAAAAGCTTCACTTGAAGATCGTATTAAGTCATTACAGCAAAAGCGACATTATATAATGGAAAATCATGAGTATCAATCGCTACGGTTGCTGCAACCGATTTATTCCGGCGAAAGTGAGCCTGTCATTCGTGAAAAAATTCGCCAATTGGACTACAAAATCCACCAAATTCAAACGACGTATGGCGAGTGGAAAGCAAAACAGGAAAGTGAACAGCGTGAAATTGATCGATTAACGAAGGAAATGAATGAACTAAAACAGGAACATTCGAAATTAGACGAAACACAACCGTTTCCAAATGATGGTCGCCAGCTTCTACAAAGGTTAAAGACAAAAATCAATTCGTTAAAAGAAGAATGTAGACATCTAAATGATGATGTACAAAATAAATTAGTTCAGGCAGAGAGACAAAAAGGCAAGTGGGAGTCAAAATTACAGCAATTCCAAAAAGATTATCCAAATCAAGAAATGGACCAGTTCACTATACCGCTTGATGAAATAAAAGCGGAACTCCATAAAGAGAAGGTAGATTTAGATAAACGGAAAGCGTTTCTTGATCAAGAAAAAGAGCGGATTGAAAAAACGTTGAAAGGCATTGATGAAGCGGAGCGCAGTTTGGAGCGATTTGTCGAAGGACACCATTTCAATGCTCCAAATATAGTGGCACTTCTATTAAATTCCGAAGAAACATTAGAATTTACGTATCATCGTCAGCAATTTATCAAAGTCATTACAGAAGACCTGCAAACCTCTAAAAAAGCAGTCGAAGAGAAGAAAAACCAAGTGGAACGAGCGAAGCGTTTATTTAGAGATTTTTGTAACCATTCGATTAAAGATGTCAAAATGCGACAGATGGCGTTAAACGGTATCGAACATAAAGAAACATATGAAGAGATCTTAGACTTTAAGAAAAACATGATGAGAAGCGTCGAAAGTGCGACAAATTATGCCAATGAGCATATCCGGCAAAAAGATGCCGAACTTCAAGCGTTCATTAACCATATTCATTCCCATTTGCAAACAGTCGTTGAAGAACTCAAACTAATACCGAAGAAAACGAGAGTGAAAGTAGAGGATGATTGGAAGCAAATTTTTACCTTTTCCATTCCAGAATGGGAAGAGGAAGTAGGAAAAACACGCATTCGCGACCATATTGAGTGGATTTTACAACAACTTGAATCCGATCGTTTTTTGAACGAGAATGGCCTGCAGGACGATGGGAAAGTGCGAAAAGAAATCGAAATGTGGCTACAAACGAAACAGCTTTTACAAGTCGTCATGAACAATGAGGCAATGAAAGTAAGCTGCCGGAAAGTAACAAATGATAATAAAGTGACGACACGCTCATATTTATGGGAACAAAGTAACCATTGGTCGGGCGGAGAAAAATGGAGTAAGAACATGACTTTATTTTTAGGGATA
Organism: Caryophanales bacterium; assembly: GCA_014896555.1. Classification (GTDB taxonomy): domain Bacteria; phylum Bacillota; class Bacilli; order Bacillales; family DSM-4216; genus Bacillus_O. The sequence goes on from JADBKC010000051.1 coordinate 5,090, forward strand.
CTCAACTATGTTGCTGAAAAAAAACATCATATTCAACCAAAGATGAAACGTCATCGCGCAGTCATACTCGACAATCCATTTGGCAAAGCATCTAGTGATCACGTATTAAGTCCTGTTTTCTTTATCGCGGAACAGCTTGGTTTTCAAATCATCGCACTCACAGCACATGCAGAAGGCAAATTCCTAAGGGATTACTTCCCGATCATTTACAGCTGCCGCCTGCGTCCATCATCTGATGGCAATAAAAAAGTGATGACAAAAGAAAAATGGATGCACCACGCCTATTTTCAAGACCATGATCCCAAAACGCTTGATCGATTGGGAGAAGTAGAGCAGTTGGAGCTGTTTGAATGATTCCAGAAAATCGTCCTTTCCGTCATCTAGAGGCTGCTTATTAGGGTCATGATTTGCAGCCAAAAAGGACCACCTCTTCTGTATGGGATTTGGTCTAATTAGTTGTCCCAAAAGGAAGAATGGGCAAATTACAAAACGGAGAAGAACTATTGGCGCTTTTACGATCTAAGAAGGTCGGCTGATATATGTACTCCCAAATACAAAGTACCAACAAGAATCTGTAGGGGCATTAATGGACTGTAAAGCCGTAACTCTTTACGAAAAAGAGATGGCCAGATGATTTGCAAAGAATATGATGGATTAACAACGTATGAAAATTTTTCATTAAATGATGCCTCCATCTCTTACTATTAAGAATACAGAAGGGATGGAGTGAAAATTGCAAAATACAAAAAATTCTGATAATATACTATCTAGCTAATTTATTCGAATCATTCATCATTATAATTGAGGTGGCTATTATCATGTTTATCGAAAAAATCAGTTCTTTTGCGGGAAAAACATTTACGTTGTGGGTTATTCTCTTTTCTATTATTGCCTATATATCCCCAGCCCATTTCCAATGGATCGGATCATATGTCATTCCATTGTTAGGAATTGTCATGTTTGGGATGGGACTTACATTATCCGCAGCCGATTTTAAAGAAGTATTTCGCCGACCAAAATATGTAGCACTAGGTGTGATGTGCCACTATATTATTATGCCGGGATTGGCTTTCTTATTGGCCTGGGGATTAAATCTGCCGCCGGAAGTGGCTGTTGGCGTCATCCTGGTAGGATGCTGTCCAAGTGGAACGGCATCGAATGTGATGGTGTTTCTAGCAAGAGGGGATGTGGCCCTCGCTGTGTCGATCGCATCGGTTTCAACCATTCTAGCACCGATTGTTACTCCGTTGCTTATTTTGCTGCTGGCAAGCAAGTGGGTAGACATCAATATGTGGTCATTATTCGTCTCTATTATTCAAGTGGTGATTATTCCATTGGCACTCGGATTTGTCATTAGGAAATTCTTTGGCAAGCAGGCGGAAGCAAGTGCAAAGGCGCTGCCGCTAGTATCTACCATTGCGATCGTTATGATTGTAGCAGGTGTAGTAGCAGGTAGCCACGATAAGCTAGCTACTACAGGTCCGCTCATTTTTGCTGTCGTTATCTTGCATAATGTACTAGGCTTTTTGTTGGGATTTTTGCTCGCTCGTCTATTCGGAATGGATTTAGCCAAACAAAAGGCCGTGGCAATGGAAGTAGGAATGCAGAATTCGGGATTGGGAGTAGCAATCGCAACAGTGAATTTCTCTCCAATCGCGGCTGTGCCTAGTGCGATTTTTAGCGTTTGGCACAATATATCCGGTTCTATACTCGCAACGATTTTCAGCCGTATGGGCGAGAAAAAAGAGCAAATATCAGATTATTCAATAAGTAAGTAAACGATGATTTAGGATACAGAAAATATGAAAAAGAAAAGGGGTTATATTTTGAGTAACGAAGCGATTCAAAAACTGAAAGAGTTTGTAGATATTCCAGTTATCATGGCGCCCATGTTTCTAATCAGCAATCCTAAGATGATCATTCAAGCATGTGCTTCAGGAATCATTGGAACGTTTCCCGCTTTAAATGCTAGAACCGATGAGATTTTAGAGGAGTGGATGAAAGAGATCAAAACCGAATTGGATCAATTAAAACAAGATAATCCGCATAAAAAAATAGCTCCTTGGGGAATCAATTTTATCGTTCATCGTTCTAATAAACGATATATAGAAGATCTTCGATTAATCGAAAAATATAAACCACCCGTTGTGATTACTTCCTTAGGCGATCCAAGTCCTGTTACTAACATCGTGCATGAATATGGCGGTGTCGTATTCTCCGATGTGATTAATATGAAATTTGCCAAAAAAGCCATTGAGAAGGGGGCCGATGGGCTAGTACTGGTTTCGAATGGGGCTGGCGGTCATGGAGGTACGTATAATCCAATTTCATTCGTCCATGAGGTTAGGGAAATGTTTGATGGACCAATCGCATTGTCTGGCGGAATGTCAAAAGGTGAAGATATTTTAATTGCAGAGATACTTGGAGCGGATTTTGCGTATCTGGGTACTCGTTTTATTCCTGCTGAAGAAAGTGGAGCACAAGATGCATATAAAGATATGATTGTTCATTCTTCTATTGAGGACATTATTTATACTGACGCATTTAGCGGAGTGAATGCCAATTATCTAATTCCAAGTATTATCAATGTTGGATTGTATCCCGAAAATTTTAAGAAAAAAGACGAAATCGATTTCTCCGAATTAAGAAACACCGAAGTGAAGGCATGGAAAGATATTTGGTCTGCAGGTCAAGGCATAGGTTCCATCAAAAAAATTCAAACGGTTTCAGAAATCGTGAAAGAGCTAAAGGATTCCTATCACAAAGCCATCCAAAAAGCAGCAAACAAAAAAGCGGCGATGGCTCAAAAACATTAACATGTAGGTCCCTTAACGTTCTGCTTCGTTATGAAATAGTAGAGCTTCTGCCCATTTTGCTAAGGTTCAAAAAATAAACAAACGGTATTATGACAAAATCCCGCGTTGGAAAGAAGTTTGCCAAGAAAAGCGGTAAAACACAGCGCTATTTATTGAAGAAACGCCTTTTATTTTGTGTCCTTTTTTCAGCAAATGCTACCGAATAAAAAACTGCCATCAAACATGAACATATTACTGGTATTTACTGCTTTGTACTGCTCTACAGAAGAACTTTCAGCTAAAAAAGCAGCGTAAAAAAGGTGGATTCGATTTTATGGATCCGTTTTTTTAGACACACGGGGCAACAATATGAATCCATTGAAAAACGCCCTTTTCTCGTGATGATCTTGCTGTTTTCCAAACATTGATTCACCACCCTTTTCGATATCATTATTGCTCTTTTATAATGCTATATCCTGACAATGCGCGACTAAGAAAACCAAGTTTTTCTATTAAAAATGATGGAATAAAGTGAACCAGAATTAGAATTAGCAGTGGTCTTTTATCTTCGCTTATCGAATGGTTCATTCACTTTCAAAAAGAGAGATTGTGATGTATAGTTGCAATGGACACCACTAATTTGACAAAGAACCTAAAATGAACGTATGTAAATAGTGGTATTATTTACATAAAGTACTTTCAAAAGGAGGAGCTCATGAAAAAAGAGATTCACGTCGTCGGCGCAGTCATCATAAAAAACGGAAAAATTTTATGTGCACAGAGGGGATCAAGCAAATCGTTACCTTATAAATGGGAATTTCCAGGAGGAAAAATAGAAGAAGGTGAGAGTCCTCAACAAGCCCTGCAACGAGAAATACAAGAAGAGATGCTTTGTAAAGTAGAGATTGGGGAGCAAATTGAACATACGATATATGAATATGATTTTGGAATTGTTCATTTAACGACATTTTATTGCAAACTTATGGAAGGCGAACCTGTTTTAACGGAGCATGCTTCCATCAAATGGCTGCCAAAAGAAGAATTGAAAACGTTGGATTGGGCACCGGCAGATGTTCCAACGATTGAAACATTATTAAAAACTTCTTTGTTAAATGTATAATTTAGAAACAAAAAAGGCTATTCGTGTTATATAAATGAATAGCTTTTTTCAATTTCAAAAATATTTGCACTTTGATATGGAGAAAATTAAAATGAATTTAGACAATTGGTAACGAATGGTGATAGAATGGGGAATTTTATACAAAATTTAGAAGCATCATTATATAAGGTATTTATCGATGAAAAGTATCATCAAACCGGAAGTTATAAGCCTAAGCTTTGATAAATGATACGATCAAAAATGAGAATGTTTTAAATTCTTTATTAGAGGAACTCGAAAATTGTCGGTCCTTTATTTTTTCGGTGGCTTTTATTACAGAGAGCGGGCTGGCTATGTTAAAATCTCATTTCCTTGATCTTAAATATAAAGGAATAAAAGGTCGTATACTAACTTCTACCTTTTTAAATTTTAACCAGCCAAAAGTATTTAGAGAATTGATGAAAATTAAAAACGTCGAAGTGAGGCTGACAAACGTTAAAGGCTTTCATGCGAAAGGATACATATTTGAACACGACACGTATTATTCCTTAATTGTTGGGAGTTCTAATCTAACGGCACATGCATTAAAAGTTAACTATGAATGGAATGTAAAACTAACATCACATGAAAATGGAGAGATCGTCCACCACTTCAGAAATCAATTTGAAGAAGTGTGGGAAGAGTCTCAAATATTAACGGAACAATGGATTGAACAGTACGAAAAGACATATTCACAAAATTTAGACAAGAAAGTTATAGATCATGTGTTCGAATTACCAACACAATACAATAGGAATTCAAAAAAAGATGCTTTAAAAATGGTACCGAATAAAATGCAGCGAGCAGCTTTAAAAGAAATTCAATCTCTGCGTGAAGCGGGTAAAGATAAAGGATTAGTAATTTCAGCAACTGGTACGGGAAAAACCTATCTTTCTGCCTTTGACGTACGACGTTTTGCTCCGAAGCGCATGTTATTTATTGTTCACAGAGAGCAAATCTTACAAAAGGCAAAATCTGATTTTTATAGAGTTCTAGGAGGAATTGATAAGGATTTTGGCATTTTATCAGGTTCCCATAAACAAACAGACCCTAAATATTTATTTGCTACGATCCAGACGATTTCTAAAGAAGAAATCTTGCATCAATTCGATCCTGGAAGGTTTGATTATATTTTTGTGGATGAAGTTCACAAAGCAGGTGCCAAATCTTATCAAAAAGTCATTCATTATTTTAAACCTAAGTTTTTGTTGGGGATGACGGCTACTCCCGAGCGGACGGATGATTTTAATATTTTTGAACAGTTTGAATATAATATTGCTTATGAAATTCGTTTGCAGGAAGCATTAGAAGAAGATATGCTTTGTCCTTTCTACTATTATGGGGTAACAGACTTTCAATTGAATGGTGAGACAATAAACGATACCACAAAATTATCAAAGTTAGTTTCTGATGAGCGTGTCAACCATATTATTGAAAAGATTCAATACTATGGTTTTTCTGGTGATAAAGTAAGAGGGTTGATGTTCTGTAGCCGAAAAGAAGAAGCAGAAAAGTTATCTAATTTATTGAATGAAAAAGGGTTTAGAACGGTAGCTTTAACAGGGAATCATTCTCAAGAAGAACGAATTCGTCGGGTAAACCAATTAGAGAATGGTTTATTGGATTATATATTAACGGTGGATATATTTAATGAGGGCATTGATATCCCGTGCATTAATCAAGTCGTGATGCTAAGACAAACGCAATCGAGCATAATCTTCATTCAGCAGCTCGGACGAGGACTCCGTAAACATCCATCAAAAGAATTCGTTACGATCATCGATTTTATTGGCAATTATAAAAATAATTACTTGATTCCGATCGCTCTATCAGGAGACAAGTCGCTAAACAAAGACAATATTCGTCGACATATGACGGATACAAGCTATATAAAAGGTATCTCAACGATAAACTTTGAAGAAATAGCTAAAAAACAAATTTTTAAAGCCATTAATAATAGTAAATTAACGTCATTGAAAATGTTAAAAGAAGCCTATATCGAGTTGAAAAATAGAATTGGTAGAGTCCCATTATTATATGATTTTGTATCTAATCATTCAATTGATCCAGTTGTCATAGTAGAGGAGAATTTGAATTACTATCAATTTTTATTAAGAGTAAAGGAAAAAGTGCCTACATTAACAGATTATGAAAATAAAGTATTAACAATGCTTTCATTAGAAATATTGAATGGTAAACGAAAGCATGAAATCATCTTACTGGATTTGCTGCATCGTCAAGAAAAAGTTGAATATGACGAATATCTTAAACATTTAACTGAGTCTAATTGTCGAATAGATGATGCAACAATCGTTTCCATCCAACGCATCTTTGATTTATCATTTTTTACGCAAAACACAAGAAAAAAATATGGAGAAAAGCCGATTATTATACTAGATGAAAAGAAACATTATACGTTTAATGATTCTATTCAAGATAGTATACATTCAAATCTATTTTTCAAAAAATTAGTAATCGATATTATTGAAAGTGTAACCAAATTATGTTAACTAAAAAATTAAAATCATAGCTTTTAATCCGGACAATAGATATTTTAGTATTCCTCTTAAATAATCGGAAAAATTCCATTCAGACATTCCTAATTTCTTTGCTAGTCGTTTCTTTTTAATCCTTCTCCTTCAATCACTGTATTAATGTTCTCCGTTTAGGTCGCTGATTGTAGCGGCATCACTATGTCCAAAGGAAAAAGAAAAGTGAGGGATAATTTCAATCCGCTTTTCGGTAAATGGGACGTTTTGAATTCGTAAAATGCTTTCCCGCAAAAGACTATGTTCCTATCTATATGGCTATATCTGCTCATACTCTTTTTGTTATAACAAGATCCGGTTTTCTTGTAAAAAACAAAAAAGAACAAAGGCAACCTGCTGCTGTGTCATGAATTAAGGATTATAAAACGAATTACCCACTTATTGCAGTTTAAATTTTAAAATTTTCAATTGTGAAAAATTTAAAAATGTTATATTATTAATATAGCCAGTATAAATATGGTTATTAAAAAAGACAGCCCGTATAGCCAAAATGACTCACACTTCTGATATTCGAAAAGGAGGAATTGGAATGGGGGAATCCGGGAAAGGAGCGGTTGCTGAGACGCCGGTTGATCACTTACTCGTTGAAAAACTTTCAGATTCACAAACGATGGAGCAGATCATTGGCCTGCTCGATAAGCTGGAGAATGCGACGTTTTTGTTAGATATGATGGAGAATTTTCTTCGGCGTGGACCAGAATTTGTTGATTCGATTAACGAACTTGTTATTCTTTTGCGGCAAAGTTTATCTAGACCAGAATATGTTACGCGTTTTGAGAATGCTTTAACCGCATTGCATCGAATGCAAGAAATCCTTGATTCTCCGCAAGTTCAAGAACTGTTCAAATCGGATGTTTTGGATGTGCGGTCGGTGCAAATCATTGGAAAAGTGTCTCGTTCATTGTTTCAAGCTTCAAAAGAGACGAAGGAAGCGGGAACAAAACGTGTGGGACTCATTGGTCTCATGCGGACATTAAGCGATCCCGAAGTGCAGCCTGTGCTTAATTTTGTGCTTAGTTTTGCGAGACACTTATCGAAGGAGATCCATGATGCATGAGTTATCCATTGCCTATAGCTTAGTTGAATTAGCAAAAGAAGCAGCGGAAAATTCAGAAATAAAGAAAGTGAAAGCGGTTTATTTAAAACTTGGTGTTTTGTCTGGAGTAGTAAAAGAATCTTTAGAGTTCTCCTTTGATATAGTTGTTCAGGGAACTTCTTTAGAAGGTTCAAAGCTAATCATTGAAGAGATTCCGGTAACCATTTTCTGTCCTAACTGCCAAGAAAAACGGATTTTACCCGAGCCGTTTCCTATGCGCTGTCCTGTATGCAAGACAAAAACGAACCAAGTTCTCAAAGGACGAGAGCTGGAACTGTATGCTTTGGAAGGTGGAGAAGAAAATGAAAGAGCTGACTTTGAATCCTCGAATTGTTGAAATTCGCCAAAACGTTTTAAAGAAAAATGACTTTCTAGCAAGGGAGTTACGAAAGCGTTTTCAAAGGGCCGGCATTTATGTTGTTAATCTTGTTTCAAGCCCTGGAGCGGGGAAAACGACACTACTTACAGAAGTGCTTACTCGCCTTGGTGAACGATATCGAGTGGCCGCTTTAGTTGGCGATTTGGCAACGGAAAACGACGCAAATCGCTTGCGCCAGAGCGGGGCAAAAGTAAAGCAAATTACAACCGGCACCGTTTGCCATCTGGAAGCAGAAATGATTGAACGAACGTTGCAAGATTGGGATTTGGCGACTATTGATTTTCTTTTTATAGAAAACGTTGGCAATCTCGTTTGTCCCGCAAGTTATGATTTGGGAGAAAATAAGCGGATCGTTCTCTTCTCCGTAACAGAAGGTGAGGACAAACCGGTAAAATACCCAACCATTGTCAACAGCGCTGATCAGGCAGTCATTACAAAAGTAGATTTAGCCGAAGCGGTCGGTTTTCAAAGAAAGCGCTTTTATAATGCGCTAAATGAGGTGCGGCCAGGCATTCACATACACGAAGTGTCTGCTCGCACTGGAGAAGGAATCGACGAGTGGATTTCGAGTTTAGAAGCCGATCAATCTGCATTGGGTCATCTGTCTGGCCCCCTTTAAATAAAAATGTAACAAAGCACGAGTTAGTTCAAATTCATGTTTTAGGCCTTCACGATAAAGTTGGAATAAACAGAACAGGAAACAAGCTAATATCCATGAAATACTAAATTATGAAGAAAAACCGTTGATTAAAACTGACAAAAGAACTCTTTAGTGTATTAGAATTTTCCGACTTTTGTTGTGCGGAGGTTCCGAAATCGTTCAAATATTGTTTCATACTTTGATGGAGGTGGAATAAGTGGTCAATCTTCTTTGGATGCACGGTGGTGCGTGCAATGGAAACACTCAATCATTTTTAAATGCGGAAGAACCGACTGTCATTGATTTAGTAACCGATTTTGGTATTAATCTTCTTTATCATCATTCTCTTTCAATGGAATTCGGCGAACAAGTTCGACGCCTTTATGAGCAAATTCTAAATGACGAAATCCCGCTTGATATTTTTGTGTTAGAAGGGACCGTCATTCAGGGGCCTAACGGAACCGGGCATTATGACATGCTTATGGATCGTCCGAAAAAAGACTGGATTTGGGATTTTGCGCATAAAGCGCAATATGTCGTTGCAATTGGCGACTGTGCGTGCTGGGGAGGAATTCCAGCCACAAAACCGAATCCATCTGAATCCATTGGTCTTCAATATATGAAAGAAGAACGCGGGGGATTTCTCGGAACACAGTTTCGTTCAAAGGCAGGTTTGCCGGTTATTAATATTCCAGGTTGCCCATCTCATCCTGACTGGGTGACTCAAATTTTAGTTGCTATTGCTACTGGTCGTGTGGAAGATGTTGTTTTAGATGATCTTCAACGTCCTCAAACGTTTTTTAAAACGTTTACCCAAACCGGTTGCACGCGTGTGCAATATTTCGAGTGGAAAGAATCAGTTGAAGAGTTCGGGCAAGGCACACGAAAAGGATGTCTCTTTTATGAACAGGGCTGTCGCGGTCCAATGACTCATTCACCGTGCAACCGCATTTTATGGAACCGCCAATCTTCTAAAACTCGGGCAGGGATGCCTTGCATCGGCTGTACAGAGCCTCAATTCCCGTTCTTTGACTTGGCGCCAGGAACAGTGTTTAAGACGCAAAAAATTCTTGGTTCGATTCCAAAAGAAGTGCCACAGGACAGCGACCCGCTCAGCTACTCAGTGAATGCGGCGCTGGCCCGAGCAGTGGCTCCAAAATGGGCGAAAGAAGATATGTTTGTGCCGTGATAATAACCCGGGTCCCGGGGTTCCGTTTCGCCGATAAAACATAAAGCACCGACGAATTTCTTGGCAGGATACTTATGGGGACAAGAGACAAAGTTTAGCTGAAAGTGTAAAAATAGCTCTTTTTAGAGTGGACATCACGCAGAGTTTTAGAAGTCATTTAAGGAAACCATATTAGAAGCGGGGTGCTTAAAGAGCATGAAAAAACAAGAAAAGATTGTCAAAACCAATAAAAAGGTAATGAAAGTACATTCTTTAGGTCGTGTGGAAGGCGATTTGGACGTGAAAGTGGCCATTGAAGATGGTGTAGTTGTGGATGCTTGGACAGAAGCGACGATGTTCCGCGGTTTTGAAATGATTTTAAAAGGAAAAGATCCACAGGCTGGTTTGATTGTGACCCCTCGCATTTGCGGCATTTGTGGAGGGAGTCATCTCACGAAAGCTGTTTATGCACTTGACACGGCTTGGGGAACGGAAGTGCCGCCAAATGCGACGCTCATTCGCAATATTGCTCAATCAGCGGAAACACTTCAAAGCATTCCGCGTTGGTTTTATGCTTTGTTTGCGATAGGTTTAACACATCGAAATTATGCTTCTTCTAAGTTATACGATGAAGTGGTCCGTCGTTGGGCTCCTTTTGAAGGTGAACATTATGAAATCGGCGTCACTGTCTCAGCTAAACCAGTGGAAATTTACGCGATTTTTGGGGGACAATGGCCACATTCCAGCTTTATGGTTCCTGGAGGCGTTGTTAGCGCCCCGACATTGTCTGATATTACACGCTCTATCTCCATTTTGGAATATTATCGGGAAAACTGGTTGGAGAAAATTCTTCTTGGCTGTTCCGTAGAACGCTGGTTGGAAAACAGAACTTGGGGCGATGTTTTAGAATGGCTCGATGAGAAGCCAGAGCACAGCAATTCCGATCTTGGATTATTTATACGCTATAGCATGGAAATCGGTCTGGATAAATATGGAGCAGGTCCGGGACGCTATTTAGCCGTTGGAAATTTATTTAATCCACAGCACTATCGTTATCCGACGATTGAAGGCCGCAATGATGCGCTGATTGCCCGATCTGGAATATTTGATGGAGAAAAGTTTTATGATTTTGATCAATCTCGTATAAGGGAAGATCACACGTATTCATTCTATCGTGGAAGCGGTTCATACCATCCGTTTGATGGAGTAACCGATCCTGTGGATCCGATCGAAGGACAAAAAGAAGGGAAATATACGTTTGCAAAGGCGCCACGATATGATATTCCGGGTATCGGAGAAACACCGCTGGAAGTAGGTCCGTTGGCCCGCCAAATAATCGCTGGGCGTCCAGGTGCGAAAGTATGGCAAGATTATGATCCTCTCTTTCTGAATATATTCAAAGAAATTGGACCGAGTGCGATGGTTCGCGTATTAGCTCGCCTTCACGAAGCCGCAAAATATTATTTGCGCATGAAAGAATGGCTGAAGCAAATCGATTTAAATGAGAAATTTTATATTAAACCGGAAGAATTGCCTGAAGGGCGCGGATTTGGAGCAACTGAAGCGGCTCGAGGCTCTTTAGCTGACTGGATTCAAATTAAAGATGGAAAAATTGAAAACTATCAAGTCGTCACTCCGACAACATGGAACATAGGGCCAAGAGACCGCCACAACCAGCGCGGACCGATCGAAACAGCGATGATTGGCGTACCTATTAAAAATTCTGAAGATCCAGTCGAATTAGCTCATATTGCCCAAAGCTATGATTCCTGCCTAGTTTGCACTGTTCATGCTTATGACGCAAAGTCGCGTAAAGAGTTAGCCAAATATGAAGTGATTAAAATGTGCTGATTTCTCAAATATGTAACGTTTAAAGAAAATCAGCATTTAGGCATATCAGCATTTAATCGGACGACTCATATGCAACTGTAACCTAAGCGCTTAAGAGAGCTCATTGGAACGGAGGCTCCTTGAGGCGGTGCGATTGCAGAAGGAGGAATGAAGATGACGGTTATTATTGGATGTGGCAATTTGCTTCGAAGTGATGATGGAGCGGGGCCTATGCTGATACGAAAATTGTGGGAGCGGGGAGGGATCCCGGGAGTTCGTTTGGCTGATGGAGGAACTGCAGGTATGGATGTTGCCTTTCAAATCGGCGATGCAAACGAACTGATTCTTGTAGATGCCTGTGAGTCAGGTGCTGAACCAGGCACAATTTTTGAAATTCCAGGTGAAGAGGTGGAAACTCCTCCCTTAAAAGATCTCAATCTTCACGATTTTCGCTGGGATCATGCCATTGCGATGGGTCGTTGGCTGATGAAAAGCCGTTTCCCGAAGAAAGTGACTGTTTTCTTAATCGAAGCCGAGAATTTATCATACGGATTTGGGTTGTCTAAAACGGTGGACACTGCCATAGATCATTTGGCGGATGAGTTGTGTCAGCGATTAGGAGGGAAAAAAATTGAAGCTTGAGCTGACGTCAACGGGTTACCTACACATCCCCGCGGAAGAAGCGGTGCGGTTCTCTACGGGAACTGCCATCGCTTTAGTACGCGGCGAAGAACTGTGGGTGATGCCGGTAAGCCATTTGGGAGCAGGAGGATTACTTTTGAAACAGCGCAACTCTCGTGGAGATCGAAGCCTTTTTGTTCAAGAAATTTTGCCTGAAGGTGTATCGTCTGGAGTTTTTGATGCCGTATGGGATGATCAAAATGGAGCATTTCGCCTATCACTTTTTGGCTCTCAAAAAACGACGGAAAGGTAATCATATTAAAAGTATATGTTAGCCACCCAAGTGACTTCTGAGTTTCGGCAAGCAGATGACGATTTTGAAGTGGACCATCGCAAGCAACAAACACCTAGACATCCGGCATTTAAAGGCGGTAAAACTCTTTAGAACGTGAACATGCCTATCTACTTATTACGTTTAAAGAATTAGATTTTTTCCACATTATCGCTATATAAAGGGGGAATAAAAAGTGCTCAAGCCTCAGCCAATTGGTGTTTTTCCTGGAGCCGCAGGTTTTTTTCTTTTGCCGCCTGTTCCAGAATCAAATCAATTGTTAGCCCCTCTTCTCAAAGGGTATTTTCCAGATAGTTGGCCGGAAAGCTGGTCCTTTTTTGCTGCGGCCATTAAGGGAAAAAGGGAAGGCGAGGTGTTGACATTATTACCGGAAGGACCGGAGGCGGCTTATAACCGTTTTATTTTGGATCCACAAGCACAAACATATGCTTTGGTTAAAGAAATGCTCTCAGGAGATTTTTCCTTGCTTTTAGATGCTGTGGCGTGGCGTTTTCAATTGCGTGAAACTCCTCCGCCACTTGGCGATACTTCAGGAGAAATACGTGCATTTTTATTGGCAACTCAAGCATATGGCTCATTTCAACGGAAAGACTGGTCGACGGGGCTTTCGCTTCTATTCGAAGCTGCCGAGATTGTAGAAGACGTGTCTCCTGTGTTTTCCGCTCGTCTTTATGCGGAATGGGCTGCGACAAAACAAATGCTAGGCGATTATGGAAAAGAAATAGTAGAAGGATACCGCAAAGCTCTCACTTTTTTAGAAACGTCTTCTTTTCAGGAGGCTAGAGCTGAACTGTGGTTTCAATTAGGCTCGGTCTATCAATCGAGCGCTGAAGGACGGAAAGAATCGCTTCTTGAAGCAATCAAATGTTATCATGAAGCTTTGAAAGTCTACAGAAGAGATATTTATCCAGAGGAATATGCTACTACTCATATGAATCTTGCATTGGCATATTTGTCTA
>JADBKC010000219.1 GCA_014896555.1 Caryophanales bacterium
GTATAGGAAGGCAGTTGTTGTTGGTTGCCCATCATTTGAACTTTTACATTTTCATCAACAAGTTCTGGCAAAAATGTTCCAAGAAATTCTTGGGGAAGCTTCATTAAATAGTCCACTTCTGTTTTTGGACGTTTCCAATTTTCGGTTGAGAAAGCGTAAAGGGTTAATGCTTTCACGCCTAAACGATTGGCGAGCCGAGTGATCTTGCGTACGGTTTTCATTCCCTCATGATGACCGGCAATTCTCGGTAAGGCGCGTTTTCTCGCCCATCTTCCATTTCCATCCATAATGATGGCGATGTGGCTCGGAATGGGGCCTTTCTTAACAATCTCCATTCGTTCTTCCAGCGAGAGATTGTTACTGGTTTTCCAAAGATTGTTTTTATTGATCATATAACATCCTCCACTTCGCATCCTTACCAACCATTTATTGCGATAAGCGCACATTGAAGTTTATTTTTTTCACACGATGCAAGTCTATAATACCAAAAACTTGTGACAGTATCTCTATTTCTTACCGATCTTCTTTATTTTTTCGATGGAATTTCACAACTCATCGGATTGATGGACGAATCAAAAAATGAGTTATGTATATAACGGAAAAACCCCCTTTTGGTAAGAGGGTTTTCACACGATCAAACTTCCATAATTTCTTTTTCTTTCTTTTTCGATATGTCATCAATCTTTTTCACATGCTCATCGGTAATCTTTTGGACATCTTCTGTATAGCCGCGCAAATCGTCCTCTGTAATTTCCCCGTTCTTTTCTAATTTTTTCAGCTCTTCGTTTGCGTCCCTGCGTACATTCCGTACTGCAACTTTCGCTTCTTCCGCTTCTTTCCGCACTAATTTCACCAATTCTTTGCGGCGTTCTTCTGTAAGTGGCGGAATGGTAATGCGAATGATGCTGCCATCGCTAGTAGGTGTCAATCCAAGATCAGATTTTAAAATTGCTTTTTCCACTTCTCCGACAACGGATTTGTCATAAGGCTGAATGACAAGCAATCTAGCTTCCGGAACAGAAATCGACGCTAGCTGATTCACAGGTGTAGGCGCTCCATAGTAGTCTACCACCACTTTATCAAGCAATGAGGCGTTTGCACGTCCTGCCCGAATCGTTGCCAACTCCCTGGATAATGCTTGAATCGCTTTTGACATTTTGTCTTTCGCTTGCTCAATCACTTGTTTTGTCATTCGGCTTTCCCCCTTATCATCGTTCCAATGGATTCTCCTAAAACAGCCTTTTTAATATTACCTTTTTCCATAATAGAGAATACAATGAGCGGTATATCATTGTCCATACATAACGATGAAGCAGTAGAATCCATTACAGCCAGCCCCTCTTTTAACATATCAAGATAGGAAAGCTGATCGTATTTCACAGCCGATTTATCTACTTTTGGATCTGCGGAGTAAACACCATCCACATTATTTTTTGCCATTAAGATGACTTCTGCTTCAATTTCCGCTGCACGTAATGCAGCCGTCGTGTCTGTAGAAAAATAAGGATTTCCAGTGCCGGCGGCAAAAATCACAACCCGTTTCTTTTCCAAATGGCGAATGGCTCTTCTTCTTATATAGGGCTCCGCCACTTGCCTCATTTCAATGGAAGTTTGGACGCGCGTTTCAATTCCAAGCTGTTCTAAGCTATCTTGAAGGGCCATTGAATTCATGACCGTTGCCAACATTCCCATATAATCAGCGGTAGCACGATCCATACCCATTTCGCTTCCCGTTTTTCCGCGCCAAATATTTCCGCCTCCAACGACTACTGCTACTTCGACTCCAAGTTCAGCTATTTCTTTCACTTGCTCCGCAATAGACTTAACGACTTCGGGGTGAATGCCAAAGCCTCTATCTCCAGCCAGCGCTTCACCGCTCAACTTTAATACAACACGTTTATATTTTGGAACGCTCATAAGAACCTCCGTATGTAAATCGCTAGTTTTTTCTTTTAGCTGTAAATCTTTTAAATTCAACGGCATGTCGTTCTGAAAAAAAGGGAACACATTGTGTTCCCTCTATTTCCTCGATTTCCGAGAACAAAAGCAATCGCCATTTGAAATGGGACGTAGAGTGAGCCCTCTCACTCAGAGCCGCCTATTTGTGAAAAGGTTAAAATTATTTTTTCATTTGATTCATTACTTCTTCAGCGAAGTTATCTTGACGTTTTTCAATTCCTTCTCCTACTTCAAAACGCACAAAATCTTTGACAGTCGCTCCTTTAGATTCAACATATTGGCGTACTTTTTGATCAGGATTTTTAACAAAAGATTGTTCAAGCAGACAAATTTCTTCGAAGAATTTATTTAGACGTCCTTCAACCATTTTTTCAACAATTTTTTCAGGTTTTCCTTCATTTAGAGCCTGCTGTTTCAAAACTTCACGTTCGTGCTCTACTTCTTCTTGCGGCACTTGGTCACGAGAAACATATTTTGGATTCAAGGCAGCAGCA
>JADBKC010000220.1 GCA_014896555.1 Caryophanales bacterium
CTCGATGAAATTCGCCGTGAGCTGCCGATTCCGGTCATCGGGGTTATTCACCCCGGAGCGAGAACTGCGATAAAAGTAACAAAAAACTGGAGAATTGGGGTAATAGGAACAGAAGGAACGGTAAGAAGCGGGGCCTATGAGAAGGCGTTGAAATCGATCAATCGCCTCGTATCGGTCAACAGCCTTGCTTGTCCAAAATTTGTTCCCCTTGTTGAGAGCGGTGAATATTTTGGACCGGTTGCAAAAAAAATTGTAGCTGAGACGCTTCAGCCCCTTAAAAATAAGGACCTAGATACCCTAATATTAGGGTGTACCCATTATCCACTTTTAGAGCCATTAATTAAAAATGTGATGGGAAAAGGCGTCAATGTAATCAGCTCAGGCGAAGAAACGGCAAGAGAAATAAGCACGATTCTTCATCATAACGGATTGCTTCATGAAAGCGAAGAAGTACCGGTCCATCAATTTTTTACGACGGGATCGAAAGCACTATTTACAAATATAGCATCACAGTGGCTTGAAAAACCGATTGAAAACGTAAGTATGATCAAGCTTGGATAAAAAACCTCCCCATAAGCGGGGAGGATTATTTTTTATAAATGAAAAAAATCATTAATAAGAATGTCCAGTTTTTTTCAAAAGACGGTCTATTTTATCCGAAAGCTCGTATACATGTAGTACAAAACTGATTCAGGAGGGATAGTATGTCCATTAATAAAAAAGCGACCCTTGTATTTGCTGCTTTTATTTTATCAGTTATTTTGTCCGGTTGCGGGTTGTTCGGCGGTAAAGAAAAGAAAATAGATCCGCCTCAAGACGTCACCTATTTAGAAGAGGGAGAAACTGCTTTAACAGAAGAAAATAACGCTAAAGAGCAAGAAGCGGACGTACAAAAGGAAGCGGTTGAAGAAACAGTAAAAACAGAGCTTTACTTAATTGATAAAAACGGCTATGTCGTTCCACAAACATTCGCTCTTCCAAAAACGGAAAGTGTAGCGAAACAAGCGCTTGAATACTTAGTTGAAAACGGCCCGGTTTCTGAATTACTGCCTAATGGGTTCAGGGCTGTATTGCCGGCTGATACGCAATTGACGGTAAAAATTAAGGATGGGACTGCAGTTGTCGATTTCTCTAAGGAATTTGCCAACTATAAACCGGAGGATGAATTAAAAATCCTGCAGGCTGTTACATGGACGCTGACCCAATTTGATTCTGTCGAAAAAGTAAAAATCCAAATGAAAGGAACAGAGTTAACCGAGATGCCGGTTAATGGGACCCCAATCGGCGGAGAGTTAAGCAGAAAAGATGGAATAAACTTGGATACTGCCGGAGTGGCAGATATTACGAATTCGAAAGCTGTAACCGTCTATTACCTTGGCGGCGACGAAGACAATTATTATTATGTTCCGGTTACTCGGCGTGTAGAAAAAACAATTGAAGACAGCATTGTCGCGGCTGTTACAGAACTAGTTAAAGGACCGGGCTATGCTTCTCCGTTATTAAGCGAATTCAACCAGGACGTTGAACTTTTGGATAAACCAAAAGTAGAGAATGGAAAAGTTACGTTGAATTTCAATGAGGCGATTTATGGCAGTTTTGAAGAAAAAATGATTTCAAAGAATGTGTTGAACTCGCTCGTTCTTTCTTTAACAGAACAGAAAGGAATTGAAAGCGTGTCAATAACGGTGGAAGGAAAAGCTGAAATTGTAAATGAAAACGGCGAAAAGCTTACAGAACCTGTATCCCGTCCTGAAAAAGTCAATACAGGTAGTTTTTAATATATCTTTTTTTGCTATACTATATGAAGACAATGTAAGAGGTAGGCAATCCATGCCGCCTCTTCTTTATTGGAGAAAAGTGTTTGGCCGTCTTGTCTTTTGTTGTCATTGCCAAACTGAAGGAGGAACAAGTTACATGCGTGTTGATGGTCGAGAATCAATGCAATTAAGATCGATACATATTGAATCGAATTTTTTAAAGCATCCCGAAGGCTCCGTCCTTATTACGGTCGGTGATACGAAAGTGATTTGTACAGCCAGCATTGATGAGAGGGTTCCACCTTTCATGCGCGGGGAAGGAAAGGGATGGATAACGGCAGAGTATTCAATGCTTCCGAGAGCGACCGAACAAAGAAACATAAGGGAATCTTCAAAAGGGAAAGTGTCAGGCCGCACAATGGAAATTCAGCGGCTGATTGGTCGGGCTTTAAGGGCAGTTGTTGATCTGGAAGCTCTTGGAGAACGAACGATTTGGCTTGATTGTGACGTGATTCAAGCGGACGGCGGGACAAGAACCGCAGCGATTACAGGAGCGTTTGTAGCAATGGCTTTAGCACTTCATCAGCTTTATGAAAAAAAGGCGCTCGCAAAGTTTCCAATAACTGATTTTCTTGCTGCAACAAGTGTAGGGATACTTGAAAATAAACAAGTTGTATTAGACTTGAATTATGCAGA
>JADBKC010000221.1 GCA_014896555.1 Caryophanales bacterium
CATTAAGCGTTCGACCGGAAGAAGAATATTCTTCTATGCCAACGAGAAAAGTTAAGAAAGCGGCAGTATTACACAAATTTGGAGAAGTGCCCCGATACGAAGAGTTCCCTGATCCACTTCCCGGTCCGGATGAAGTACTCATCCAAGTCAAAGCGGTCGCACTAGTAAATGTGGATAAAATGATGGCAGAAGGGAAACCTTTTGGCAGCCGTTCATTTCTCTCCCCGCTTCCAGCTATAGTTGGTTTTGACGGAATAGGCGAGCTTCAGATGGCAAAATCGTTGGCTTCGGCGGCATAAAACCGCATTTGGACAATAGGAACGTGGATGGCAAACTATACTGTAATGTTTTGTCTGAGTATGCTTACTGCTTTACCCATTGATGATGTCGGTCTGCACAATGCTATGAAACATCTTCTTGGTTTCGGGAATAAACCTTCTAAAGCAGAAAGCTTAAAGTTATTTTGAGGTGGGAAAATTAGGAATATTTTGTCGCTTTTTATTTATGGAGATTGCTTTATTAAGTTTTGATGAATACCTATGTTGAATAGTTTCTGATTAATCAGACGGATTCGATTAGATAAGATTTAATTGATATCCATACGGAGCCTGTTAAGGAAAAAGTAAAGCCCCGTATGTGGGGCTTTGAAAGTTAAAAGCCAAATGGTCTCGGACAACAAGGATCATGCGGCACTCCACACATCACGTGTTGTTCGCAGCATTCATTTACGACAGATTCAGTGTGTGGGAAATAATGCTCATGAGTAATCAAATGCTTGTTAACATGAGTGGTATGAGATGGGTGAATATGTGGTACTACAGTATTAGTTAAATTGGTTTTTACGTATTGCTGTGGCGGCGATACTAATGGCGGATCGTACATAGTTGGATACACTTGTGGCGGACAGAATTTCGAGGGGCATCCAAAAGAAGGGTGGTGGCCCCATTTTTTGTGTGTGAACATTTTAATACCTCCGTTTTTGATTTGTTTGACAGTAGCAGTATATGAAAGAGGGCGTTTGGTTGTACTAGTTGTTTAACCATTTATGAGAATTATCACGGCAAGTCAATTGTGGATGAAGATCCAGTATAAGAGAAATCGAGCTTCGGCTAATATGCCGATAGAGGAATTCATCAATATATCGTTGGAAAAAAGAAGTGAAATAATGCAAAGCACAGGATTGAAGGAAAAATAGTGCAATGACGAGATGAAACGTAATGCTTTATCTTGATATGACAATGAGCCATCGCCATCATCAGTGTTTTTATATTTTACTATAAATGAAGATATTTTGATAACCAGACGGAAATTCTCTACTGAGGAAAAATATTCTATAGTATAAAATGAAATGGGTTCATCGCTCTTCCGATCACAACGCAGCTAACAATAGATTAAACCGAAATTTTATAGCAAGACATCCCAATGAAAAATGGGTAACGGATATAACGGAATTGAGGCCAAAAGGCTCATTTAAGCACCGATAAGAACCTTTACGACTATTCCATCGTTGCTTTTAAAAGATCACGTCATAATCACAAAGCTTTAGTGATGGATACCATGAAAGCTGCTTTAGCCATTTTAAAAGATGGCGAAGCACCATTGATACATAGTGATCGAGGATTTCATTATACATCCAACGCTTTAAATTAATTCTTTTTTGATCAACTACTTGTTCCAAATTAGGTAGTCCATCTAGTTTGATTCCTCTTTGGAGTAGCAATAATTAGACCTAATTCATAATACATATGTTTTTCTGAAACTAAGCGAAATGCAACGAAAAAGTTTAGCGCCTTATGTTCCATGAAAATAAATTTAATCCATATACCAATATTCATTATCTTATCCTATAAGGCTTGGCATGGAACCTCTGCGTGCATGGATTCTTTTGCTAAGGCCGCAGCACAAAAGAGGGTCGCACGAGGAAACCAGCCTACCATGTACGCCACTCCAAAAAGCCATGTTTCTGAAATTATATTTTGCAAGAAAACTGACCTGTTTTTTCCAATTTAGTGCTTAATTTTTATCTTGCGTTTAACTAAAGTTAAACATACCTATTTTTAGTAAGTGAATAAATTTCATAAATCTTAACCCTTATATATCAATGATTTCAAGATATGAAAAAGGAGTACCTCCCCCAATGTCGAAATGAGTAAGTGATCAAACAAACTCTCACGACTGGAGGAATACTTATTATGCCTATTATAGGACGGATTCGGAGGAGTAAGGATAGGAGGAAATGGGGAGAGGGCGGATGACAAAAGTATCTTTTAAAAGTAGAAATGATCATTTAGGAAAAACGCTATTTAAAGTTGATAAGATCTCATTCTTACGTAAAATATCCATGAAAATCTCTGTAGCCTTCGTTTTAAACTGTGTAGCCTGTGTGATTAAGAAAAATTTGCGTGAGAAGGGAGTGCCATTTAATTTAAGTATTTTTAATGTACCAAGA
>JADBKC010000052.1 GCA_014896555.1 Caryophanales bacterium
ATAAGCTTCTAAAAATAGACGAGTGATCTCTTTGTATTTAGAAGCTAGCCATTTTTGCTCTGGGTCGTCGTTCCTTGCTTCGTCCACTGTTATAAATCCTTGCTCCATTTTTTCGTCACGATCTTCCGTTATATTTTGTTCTTCTAAAATGGCTAGCGGCGACCAAAACTCATTCTCTTCAACTTTTAAAAAGGGATGCAATACTCCTTTCATCGATTCTAAAGGAAGAGGCGTAGAAACAATGTAAGAAACAAGGTCTTGGTCAAAATTAAAGGAATGGATACCCGTATAATAAAGGGATTCTTGTGCGGAAACGAGCGTTATATTTTTCAAGGTCAATGCTTTATCCAGCAGACTGGAATGAGCGTAATGCACCGCTTCTAATTCTTTCGAAATTTTCAAGACGAGTTCGTATGTTTTTCTTTCTTTTTTATGAATATCACGTGAATAGAGATGTTCTCTCGTTTCTTTAACGAATTCACGAAGTTCTTTAAACTCTTCGTCCTCTCTGTTCAACCTTCTGTATATATCTTCAAGAAGTTGTTTGTATCGTTCAAACGTTTCTTCCGAAATAATACTGCGTTGAATTTCATGCTTTAATTTCACCAAACGTTCTTCCAGCGTTTCCACATCGATTCTCATTTCGTTAATTTGCCTTAACGCCCCCGCAAACTCCCCTTTTTCTAATTGTTTGCGAAGCATTAATTGGTGAATGGATAATTGGAATTCACTGTAAAATTCTTTTGTCGCAAATACCAATTCCAGTCCATCTTCATCCAAAGTATAGTATTGCGTATTCGAATTTACATCGAAACCATTCGCTTTTAAAATGGAGTATTCCATTGTGCTTTCCGCTCTTTCCTCCCAGTCGTAAAAGGAATAACTCCGCTTTCTTCCCGTCGTCGGCCGAAACGTTTGTATAATCGTTCTGGCTAATTTTTCATACGCTGCTTCATCCAACATATACTCGTCTTTTGTTAGTTTTTGCAAAAAAGCGGCCAACTGCTGAACACCTGTTTTGTACTGTCTCATCAGTTTTTGTTCAAAGAAAAATAACAACGTCACCAGCCCGAGGCCTTTCATATCAATCGGTTGATTGTCTTGATCCACCTCACGTTTTCGATCGAGTTCGAATAAAGGGTCAAAAAGTGCCAGCCTTCTCATGCGTTCACGATAGCCGTTCGTTATATCGAGTACATTCAGGTTGTCCTCCAATTCGACTCCCTCCAAATTTGCTGTAATTCATGCGTATTGAGGATTTCTTGCGGATAGTACCTGTCGTTGGCAAACAGAGACTTTAGCTGCGACTGCTCTTCAGCCGTAAAAAAACGGAGAAATGCTTCAACAGCTTTCGAACGTTCTTTTTGATAATCCTTCCCGACTGCCGGTTCCTTTTGTAAACATGCCCGGTAAAAAGGAAGTGCTGGCATGGCGGGAATTTTGGTTGTGAGAGAATGCCAAATCGAAATTCCTTCGCGGTCGATATCTCCAAAATAATAAAAATGATGATTTGCTTCGACGGGATATTGCATCGCAAACTGCTCGATGCTGCTGATCACTTTTTTCCCGCTTCCGTAAATAAGGGTTGAAAAAGCGGTTTCTTTCAGCACCGGTAGTAAGCCTTGATACGTCGTTTTATTTTCGACAATCAAGTGGAGCTGCGTGGTTTCATTTATATTTGTCGGGTTTACGGCAAACATTAAAGGTTCGGAAACAGGAATGATGTGCAGGTTGTTAATAATTCCAATTCGTTCTAACAGCTCTTTTCCCCCGCCATCCGTTATCCACTTTTCATCTCCGACTAATTCAACACTCCGTTCCGGTGCGGGAACAGGTTCGGTCGGGAAGGTACACCGCTTCAAGTATCGATCAATTTTCTTAATCATAGGCAAATCTTTTTTCCATACGGACGGGTCCTTACGGTAATACGCGTCCAGTTTAATTGCTGGATGAAGCGTATTTCGATAATGCTGCAGTTCTTTATGAAAATCTTCCATTAGTAGACTTTTATGAATCCGATAATGAAACGCTAAAGATGGAGTTCTTGATGTGCGCCCTTTTGATTTGATCATCTCAAGAATTTGCTCATCCTCTAACTGTAAAATGGTTTTGGAAAAATCATCGTACGAATGAACCAAAGGCTTGACCAACTCTTCAAGTTCACTTAATGAAATGGTTTTCTTTGAAAAAGCAGCTAGCATGTTTTTTATCCGATCCAAATGATTACCACTCCCACAATTCGGCTGCATATATGAGTATTATACTAGATCATTCGGGAAAAAATAGAGATCCTTTTTTCAATGCCATATTCTTTTCGAAGATGAGGAAGGAGGATTTCGAGGCCATATTGGAAGGGGAATTTTGGATTGGAAGATACTACAACGAAAACAGCAAAAATGATCAGCATAGTTTCCAGTTCAATGGTCAAATGAGGTTCTATGAATCTGTTATTGCGACACATAGGTTTAAAAAGAGAGTCGCTATTTGTAGAACAATGGGCGAAACAGCAGCTGAGAAGGTTATATAGAGGATTGAAAAATCAATCGATAAAAAACAAGCCCCTTATGACTGGAGGCGTTTTTTCAAATTATGAATCTCTGTATCATGTTTCCCGGTTTTTCCACTCAAATACTCAATGTCAATTCGTATACTTTTCATTTCATTGGAGACCACTTCGAAAATAGTTTGATGGCTTTCCAATCTAGTTTCAATATGCTTGAAATGGCTCCTCATTTCCGTTATGACTAGATCTGTTTTCCTTTCTAAACGCTCTTGCCCTTTATTCAGATCATTGACATCTTGTTTTAAAGCTGCCACGTCGGTTTCTAATCGCTTCTGCCCTTCTTTCAAACCGCCTACATCGGTTTCTAACCGTTTCTGCCCTTCTTTTAAACCAGCTACATCACTTTCTAATCGCTTCTGCCCTTCTTTTAAACCAGCTACATCGGTTTCTAACCGTTTCTGCCCTTCTTTCAAGCCGCCTACATCACTTTCCAATCTTTCCTGTCCTTGTTTTAAGTCTTGCATATCTGAACGCAAAACTTGCAACTCACTTAAAATTCTCTCCAACATTTGTTCCATGTCCTTCTCACCTCCTTTCGATTTATTTTAACATAATTCGACAGTCGCACGGGTAATTATAAAGCATGAAACCATTGCGATTCTTAATATTTCATCCTA
Organism: Caryophanales bacterium; assembly: GCA_014896555.1. Taxonomy (GTDB): domain Bacteria; phylum Bacillota; class Bacilli; order Bacillales; family DSM-4216; genus Bacillus_O. The sequence goes on from JADBKC010000052.1 coordinate 3,181, forward strand.
ATGACAATCCCTCTATTATGGTGCCGCGTCCATTCAAACAACCGATAAACAGCCAAAAAATGATTCGTCCATTGTAGTAAAAAAATCAGAAGCTCCTCAATATGATTATTATGAAAAGATGTAATAGTCTCTTGAACGTTGACAATGCAATAACGCTATCTGCTTTTGGCCCTCATCTTCTGCATGGAACACTGTTACTATAAACCAGCCATGATAAAAAAGAGAACAAGGGATGTGAATGAATAGCTGTCTAATATAGGATTCGGTTTATAAACATAGTTTACGACAAGTGTAAGAACATAAAAGGTAAGAGGCGGTACATACTTGTACGTTCTTAAGTAATAAACAAAATGATATGGGAATAACCCTTTCATTTTTCATTCCCTTTTCCTAATGGTTTAAGATTTGTTATAAATTTCTGTTTTCATCCCATTCATCGGCTCGACTCTTCTAATAGAGGCTCCTCTTTGAATCAGATCAAGCAAAATATTTTCAGTATCGTTTCTTTTCACAATTGCCTCAACATCGTTAAACTCAATATTTAAATGATGTTCTTGTTGAATGGGCATAATCTCGGATAATTCTTCCATTAAAATTTGTTCAAGGATTTCAAAAAAGATCCTATTTCCTTCTTCCATTGGAAAAATTTTCGGCTAGTGATGAATAGCGGATTATTATAAGGTTTTAATAGGGAGTGAATTCGATAATCTATCAAAGTATAAAAGAATTAAAGGTTGAATATAGATTAATAAAAGTGTTCGATCTTATTAGTAATATTTGGTATAATCTATGTGAAAGATATCTATTCCCAAAAGTAGAGTCTCATTCGTTCCTTTTCCTTTATTTGATTTATTACAAGTTTGACATTTTGTTGTAAAAGAAGTCAATTGTAAAAAAAACTTTGCAGCACAAATAAACATCAAAACAGCCCCCTGATGATGGAGGCTACTTCCTTTTAAATCAATGACTTTTTAAGATTCCTCATATAACGCGAACGAATGATCAAGAAATAGATGAATTGGGCAATGAAGAAACAGGCTAAAACGATTATCATTTCTTTGGCAATGGATAAGACATAAAAGCTTTGCAAAGCCATAAAGGCAAAAGCGCTATGAATACAGGCGACGACAATCGGGACAAAGAAAAGCAGCGCCATTTGAAAGGTCACGATTTGATTCAATTCTTGGTCGGTCAAACCGACTTTTTTAATCGTTAAATATAAACGTTTATCATAGTCTAAATCACTGTACAAACGGAAATATAAAAAGCTTCCTGCAGCTACGAAAAAGACGGTTCCAATTAACAAGGCTACAAATAGCATCGTTTTGTACATACTCATCTGGTTGGCATAAATAGTACCGCTGACCATCATGGAGTAAGGGCCTTTTTCACCAGGAAAGGCTCTTCCGTTGTTTACTAAACGATTGGCTATTCCTGCCGTTTTTTCAAACCGCTTCGTGTAGTAGCCTGTGAACGTTTCCCACTTGACAGCTTTGATTTTTGGATATAAGCGATCACTTACAACCAATCCTTCTTGATAAAACTGAATAGGAAAGACCACATTTTTTGTGTACGTTAAATCTTTCCATTCTAGATTTTGCTTTGGAATTCCATACGTTTTCTTTTTCGGCATAGTTCGAAAATAGGTTGAGGTTAGTAGCGACCGTACCTTTTTCCCTACCAGCGGTTTTTCTTGAACCTCTTGCCCGGATAACTCAGACAATTTTTTATATTGCGAATAAGAAATGACAGGCAAAAGCTCTTCCATTGAACGTGAAGACGATGTTTGATCATAAGTTTTGATTTGCACCATTTTGATTGGCAATTGAAATTTCTTGTAATGCAGATGTTTCTTTTGGAATCTTTTCATCTCCTGTAAATGCTGTTTATACGATAACCAATGCAAGATAACTGACAGCGGCAGGATTATCTTTTTGAAACTGGCGATTCATCACATTCATGGAAGCCAAAGTACCAATGGCGCAAAATGCCACAGTGGAGACGATGGTAACCATAAAAAACATCCGGGCATTGTCTTTTAAACGATAGGCTAAACTTGAGATCGTAATGATATTTGTTTTTTTCCAAAAGATAGATCGATTCTTTTGCAATAATTTGGTAAGAAAAACAGATAGTTGTGTGTAGAAAAAATATGTTCCGACAATGGTCATCCCAATAACAGGCAATATTCGAGACATCATGTTTCCTATCGTTGTCGTTGCGGCCAAGTAATAGCTCACTGTTAAAAGAACGGCTGCGAATAGCGATAAAAGTATGGATACTTTTGGTTCTTTTTTCGGCTTATCTCCTGCTTGGAATAGATCAATCAGTTTGTTGACTTGAACGAGAATGGTTGTGAATAGAGAAATACAGAAAAATAAAACGAAAAATGCTCCAATCGTTAGAAACAAAGCTTTAGGAGAGACGTAAAATGGCAACGATTCCATTCCAAACATGTTTGACCCAATCATTAAAAACAATTTTCCAGTAATGAGGCCAATCATAATTCCTGTAATGATCGCGCCGATTCCAATCAACATATTTTCCAGAAATACCATAGAAACTAATTGTCCTTTTGTCATCCCGTGCATCATCAAAATTCCAAATTCTTTTTTTCGCGATTTTAGAAAGGTGCTGACAGAATAAAGCACAAATAAGAAAGAAAACACATATATTATCATTTCCGCTGCTTTCATTAATTCCACCGCCTTTATGGCAGTGACGCCTTTTTTGATTCCAGGATGAAAAATAAACAAAGCATACACAAAGAAGATCAAAACAGAAAAGGCGCTGCTGAAAAAATAAGCGGCATACGTTCTCTTGTTTCGAGTGACATTTCTAAAGACGAACTGGGGAAAGGTCACGACTGTCACCCCCTAATAAAGAAAGCATATCGATAATTTTTTGGAAAAAGGCTTGCCTATTATCGCCGCGGTAAATTTCATTATAAAGCTGTCCATCTTTTATAAAAATCACGCGATGACAATAGCTGGCGGCCACAGCATCATGCGTCACCATCAAACAAGTAGCCCCATCTTGTTCATTGATTGTGGTCAATGTTTCCATTACGTCTTTAGAAGATTTTGAATCTAAGTTTCCGGTCGGTTCATCAGCCAAAATCAAAGATGGTTGGTGAATAATGGCACGTGCAATCGCTGTTCGCTGCTTTTGACCACCTGATATTTCATACGTTCTCTTTTTTAATATCGGACCGATTCCTAGTTTCTCCGCCACGACCTCCAGTCTTTTTTTCATTTCACGTACACTGACGCCGTCAAGGGTCAGCGGCATGACAATGTTTTCCTCAACGGTTAAAGTAGGAAGCAAGTTAAAGTGTTGGAACACGAAACCAAGTTCGTGTCTTCGAAATAATGCCGTCTCCTTTCGGCTTAAAGTGTGAGGGTTTTTCCCGTTGATCAAAATTTGGCCGGCTGTTGGTCGATCAATGGTGGCGATTAAATTTAAAAGCGTCGTTTTCCCGCTTCCAGACGGCCCCATAATGCCAACAAATTCGCCTTTTTCAACAGAAAAATGAATATTATTTAACGCTTTATAGGCCACCTTGCCCTCATAAATTTTTTCCAAATGTTTCACTTCTAAAATCGACATTTCGAATTCACTCCCTGATCATTGGTATCTTCATTTTATCGAGAAACCCGCTTTCTCACCATTTCGTAAGATTACAGTTGACTTACAGTTTTGTAAGGTTTCTGATTGCTAGAAGAGAATTCGAACCGTCGTTCCTTGACCCACTTTCGATTCTATTTCAATACGGTGGCCCAATTTTTCACAAATTTGTTTCGCTAAATGTAGACCCATTCCCGTGGATTCTTGAAAATTCCGCCCGTTTTCGCCTGTAAAATAAGGTTCAAAGACGCGCGGCAAATCACTTTTGGGTATTCCTACCCCTTCGTCTTGTACTTCCAAAATCGTGTAGCGGACTTTTTTATATCCGCGAAAGTATACTTTTCGATTTTCATGAATCGTATATTTTACAGCATTTGTGATCAGCTGCGTCAAAACAAAAGACAACCATTTTTCATCAGTGGCTATAGTCAAGTTTTCAGGGATTTCTATCGATGGAAAAACGTGTTTTCGAATAAAAAGACGTTTTTGACTGGATGTAACTGAACGGACCATTTTTTCCAATTGAATCGTTTCTACATAAAAATCGTGTTCAAATAAATCTAAACGAGCCGTATATAAAACCATTTCCAATCCTTTTTTTAAACGATCGAGCTCATCACCAATGGCCCGAAAACGAACATCATCCTCATCTTGAATAATTAAATGAATAACGGACATGGGAGTCTTCATTTGATGTACCCATTGATGAATAAATTGTACATGATCTTCCAGCTTATATTGATAGTTATGTAAATCTCTTTTATAATGATCGAATTGACTGATGAGAAGTTGATGTAAACTTTTAGATAGAGGGGATCGCTGCCATTCGCTCGTAAAATCTTCCATTGAAGTCAACGGCTTTTCTAATCGTTGATAAAAAGAACGATTCGTCCAATATCGGTAGCAAAGATAGGCGATCAAAAGACAAGTACTGAGAAAGATCGCATATAAACTAATGGCCAAATGATGATAACCGTCCAGCCAGTAAATGGACGTCACCACGAACAATTGAACGAAGTAAAGAAAAAAGAGCTGCAGTTGATCTCGTATAAAAAGCTTCATTTTTTCGTCTCCCAGTTTGGCATGAATCGATATCCTTGGCCGCGAATCGTTTCAATCGCATCATGAATCTGTAATAAAGCTAATTTTTTTCGGACCCGTGTGACATACACATTTAAAGTGTTGTCGTCCACAAACGCTTGATCATCCCAAATTTTTTCTAATAGTCGATCGCGGCTTACGACTTTCTCTGCTTTTTTCATCAATTCATCCATTATTTTGGCTTCCGTGAGACTTAGATCAATGGTTTGATCCTCTAAAGAAAGCAATAATCGTTCAAGATCCAGCTTTAAACCTGACACATTCACCATTCGTTCCTTGTTAGAATGGGCATACAGCCCATAGGCGCGCCTTAATTGGCTATTGATTTTCGCCGTCACAATTTCATAATCAAAGGGCTTTGTAATATAATCGTCCGCTCCATTTTCCAGTGCCATGACTTGGTCCATTTTACTGTCGCGTGCAGAAATAAATAGAATAGGACAAGTGGAAACGGTGCGAATTTGACGGCACCAATAATACCCGTCAAATTTAGGCAGGTTCACATCTAAAAGAACAAGATGTGGAACATATTGTTCAAATTGAGCTTTGACCGTTTCAAAATTTTCTATCGATTTTGTATCAAAGTCGAATTTATGTAAATGCTTTTCAAGTAATCTAACAAGTTGTTTGTCATCTTCCACAATCAATATTTGAAACATCAAAATACCTCCCGTTTTTCCTTGCTATTATGATTGTATCAAAAAATGTTAGAAGTGAATGAAAATGGGAATTTACTAGCCTATTATTGTATAAAATTTAAATTTATCATTTTAATCAGTGTTACGAAAACTAGTTGTACATTGGACTATCAATTTTTATTATTATGTGAGCAACTGATGTCCGATCCATAAGAAATAACAACACTTTGAGCAAAATACGTGGGATTTGATAGACTTTGTGTTACTATATGGTGGAATTGAAAAACAATGAGGTGTTCAATATGAAAATGGAAGTTTGGTCTGACTATGTTTGTCCATTTTGCTATATAGGGAAGCATCGATTGGAAATGGCCTTATCGCAATTTCCGCATAAGGATCAAGTAAAAATTGAATTCAAAAGCTTTGAGTTGGATCCAAATGCACCAAAAAACACTGGAAAAAGCATACACGAAGTTATTGCTGAAAAATATGGAATGAGCATTGAACAAGCGAAACAAACCAATCAAGGCATCGGGCAACAAGCCGCTAGCGTTGGACTTTCTTTCGATTTTGATCGAATGAAACCGACAAATACTTTCGACGCTCATCGTTTAGTAAAATTTGCAAAAACGAAAGGGAAAGAAGCGGACATTTCCGAAAAACTCTTTCAGGCCTATTTCACAGAAGGAAAGCATATAGGGGATCATGAAACATTAGCCGATATTGCAGAAGCAGCAGGGCTAGATCGTCAGCAAGCGTTAAATGTTCTTAAAGATCAAACTGCTTTTGCCCATGAGGTCCGTCTGGATGAAGCGATGGCCCAACAATATGGAATTAGAGGCGTTCCATTTTTTATCATCAATCAAAAATACGCCATTTCTGGTGCACAACCGTTGGAAACGTTTGTTGGTGCCCTAGAAAAAGTTTGGCAAGAAGAATCCGCTTCACCAGTATTTCAAGATCTTTCAACTGAAGAGAGTGTAAGCTGTGCTGATGGCAGCTGTGCCATTCCTGAAAACAAGTAGAAAAAAATGTAGAATTAAAATAGAGGCTACACAAAAATCACTGATTTAATACTTGGACTTACCCCTTTTGGTAGATAACTGAAAAAGATTCTAAGCAACCTTATTCCGATATACTATCGGAGTAAGGTTGCTAGCTTTTACGGAATTTTTTTATAGTAAACACTCTTTTTAAATAATATTGAAGAATAGAAATACTGTTTTTCCTCCCAATATTCTTCCTCTATTTTCCATTTTATGCAACCTCATTATTTGCAGTTTTCTTTTGTTGATTCCGCAACAAGAATCAGTCTATTCGCAATTTTTTTATTTCTCCAACTTGAATTGACATGTTCCTCTATTATGATATAGTAATTTCAAACACTTTAGTACTTAAAAGCATTTAAACATCAAAACGTTATATGATTAAAATGATTTGGCGCGAAAGAAAAAAAATTTTAGAATAATAGGAATGAGAAAACATGGAAGAAAAACATCATCATTTACGCAAGGGCTTGCTGCCAAGACATGTCCAATTTATTGCTTTAGCAGGTATGATTGGAACGGGGATTTTTAAAGGAAGTTCGGACACCGTCAATATGGCCGGTCCAAGTGTCGTACTTGCTTATTTATTTGGAGGGCTATTGTTATTTATTGTAATGGTCGCATTAGGAGAAATGGCGACTGTTTATCCTAAACTAAATGTGCAGCATTTGATCAATAAAGCTTTTGGCAATCGAGTATCCTTTCTCGTCGGATGGCTTTATTGGATTAATTGGATTATTGTAACCGTTGTTGAGCTGCTTGCAGCCGGAAGTTTTTTGCAATACTGGTTGCCTTCTGTACCATTATGGCTGTTAAGTTTTATTTGCGCCGCTTTTATTGTCGGAATCAATTTATTTCAAGTAAAATACTACGGTGAACTCGAATTTTGGATTGCCGGCATTAAAATTATTACATTAATGGCTTTTATTCTTTTAGGTTCTTTGATCTTACTAGGAATCTTTCCTGGTTCCACCTCCTCCTTATCGAATTATACAGCACATGGCGGTTTCTTCCCTCATGGTTTAGGTGGAACATTCAGTGCCTTTTTAGTGGTTATGTTTTCATATGGCGGAGCTGAATTAATTGGAGTCAGTGTCACAGAGACAAAAGATAGTCAGCGTGTTTTGCCGAAAATTATTAAAGGAACCGTATGGAGAGTCATTCTTTTTTACGTCTTGCCCATTCTCATTATTTGTGGAATCATCCCTTGGGATCGAGTATCCTCTAAAGAAAGTCCTTTTGTGCAAGTTTTCGGCTTTTCAGGACTCCCGGGCGCTGCTCACGTGATGAATTTCGTGCTTTTAACGGCTGTTCTATCAGCTGCCAATTCCGGAATATATGCTACATCCAGAACATTGTTTACGATGTCTCAAACTGGTGAAGCTCCTAAGGCTTTTTTAAAAACATCGAAACAAGGCGTCCCGTTAAACGGAATATTGTTAACAACCATTTGTATTTTAGTGGGTGTATTTTTAGCTTTTATGACTCCTGATCGAGTCATAAGTTATCTTATGACCATTCCAGGATTTACTGTATTATTAATATGGATCGGTATATGTTTAGCACAATTAAAGCTCCGGCCTCAATACTCGGAAAAACCAGTTTTTCAGGTAAAAGGGTATCCATATACAACGATTTTCGCCGTCATTTGTTTATCTTTTATCTTTTTAGCGTTCATCTTTAATAAACAAAATATCATCGGAACGATTGTCTGTCTGGTCATTGTCGCTGTACTTATTCTTCTTTCTTTTACCACCAAACAAAAAAGATAAAGGATACCAATAAAAAAATGCCAGGAACCTTACGAATCTAGGTGCCTGGCATTTTTTACATAAGCACGAAACCTAACAGAAGGACGACGATCCCTACGAAAGCAATGAAAACTTCTGTTAATACGATCGATTTTTTTAAAAGCTTGACAGAAAGTAAGTTAAAAAGACTATGAAAAGGTATGAAAAGCAGGACCGTCCAAGGAATTTGGGCCATTACCAATGTTGCTCCAATATGATAAGCGCTGGCAAATATTCGTTCGATAAGACCCCAAAGCGGGGTAGCCGTAAAATTTCCTTGAGATTGAAGCATTTCTTTAGCCTGCATCGCTTTTTCGTCCGTTCGATTGGCGAGAGAAATAAACACAATCCCATTGACAATCGTAAATAATACTTCCACGGCAGCCCATCCTTGACCGAGAGAAATCGCCCAAGAAAAGGAAGTGCTTGTCAACAGCAGAAGTCCAAATCGAACCCCTTCTTCCAGCGGACCTGAGAAACTGACGACAATGGATTGTGCCTTTTCTTTGGAAGATGTTTTCATGGCAATCGCACTGACTGGTCCCCTTAATAGTAGCGCGATGATCCATCCTAAAGCACCTAAACCGAAAGCTTGCCAGACGACGGCTGTACCATACATATAAAAAAGAACTGCAAAAAAGACCGGAACAAGAATATAAAACGGCAACACATACATGCTCTTTGAAACAGCCTGCTTATACTGTTCATTTAAGGATGAGTTAGACTCCTTCGATTTTTCGACAGTCATCTAATTTCCCTCCTTCGTCTTGAATCTAGGGCCCTCTCTTTGACCAGGTTCCGCTCAATTAATCATCATCCCCTTATCCCCTTTGCTTCAATTCCGTTTAATTTTCTATCTGTAGTGCAACCGACTAACAGAAATAAAAAAATTCCAATTTTTCTTATTTTTCATAAATCTTCATGCACATTTTACAAAAGCATCCCATTCAATAAATCCCTCAATATGTTAAGCTCTTCTACGATCAACATTAAGAATTTTCCAATTTTTTTATGAACTGGAGTCCAGTCACAAAGATCATATTTCGGTTCTTTTCCATTCCAGCTATTTAAATTCTATTCCTTTGCTCTGCCTATTGGGGAAGAGGATAATGTTCCAACGTTTTCTTGAATATCTTATTTCTTTCAATCCACGCACTCATATATAGAGTGCAACAGCGGTTTTTGATCAAAATAACAGAAAATTCATGCTATTTTGATCAAAAACTCGATATTTTCTTTTTTTAAATAAAGAACTTTTTACAATAAAATATATATTTTGTAGAATTCAAAATTTGAGTGCGAATGTATCGGTGATTTTATGTGCGCTTTACATTCACACTAAATAATCAAGGAACCTTCTAAATCAACAGATTGTTATTTAGAAAAGGTTGACATAAGCTTTATCAAGATAATATAGCGCTAGTTTAAAACGGCAAATTGAGAAGCATTTACTCTATACATTCAAAATAGTTTTGACACACTTTTACCACTTTCTCGAGCTTTTTTTACCCCCATGCTAAAGGCAGTGCTTTTAATGATCACCACAAGAGACTATTTTATTAACCCCTCTTAAAACCGTAAAAAAGGCTGGGACTAACGACTGACTATCACTGCCTCAGCTAGGAAGGAGCAAATTTAAAAAGCCTGTTCATATCGATAAAACAGCTAAGTCAATCAGTCTCCCATGGCCGTTTCGTTCCTAATAAAGCCGCTAAATGTTTGCTGCGGTCTCTGCGTTGTTTACGATTAGCCGCTCTTTCTGGCGCCCCTTGATGCAAAAATTTTTCCTCTTCGGTTTCCGGAACAATTTTCGGCACAGGAGTCGGCCGCCCGTCTTTTCCAATGGCCACAAAGGTTAAAAAGGAAGTGGCGCAGACAGTGCGTTCGCCAGTAATAAGATCTTCTGCGACGATTTTTACAAACACTTCCATCGATGTATGATGGGTCCAAGTCACAAATGCTTCAAGAGAAACCTCATCATCTACCTTAATTGGATGTAGAAAATCGACAGAATCGGTTGAGGCGGTTACAACCGGACCTCTCGCAAGCTTCATGGCAGAAAGAGCCGCTACATCATCGATATGTGCCATTAATTTTCCGCCAAACAACGTATTATGGTTATTCGTATCCGGCGGGAGAACATGACTCGCTTTAAAAGTTCTTGTTTCTCTCACGTATCGTATTTCACTCATGATGATTCCCCCTACAATGTTCATACTATTCTAGCTGGTAAAATCCTATTAAACTTTTAGCCTCAAATCCAGTGGACTGCATTCCATTTTCAATCAAGCCCATTCAATATGCAGATTGGCTGATGATGAATAATGAGTGCTAAAAGTTCGATAAAAAGAATATACATGAAAAGGATACACCTGTACAAGCGGAATATCGAAAAATGTCTTCGCCACCCTTGGGGCCTAGAACAAATGAACGACTTAACTCTGCATGAATCGCTTATACTAAAACAAATATAGCTGTTCTCAAATGGAATTTTTTACACTAACTAAAAGAACTGACTGCCGTTTCAACTGTCATCTGCACTTTTCTTTCAAACTCGACAAAACGTGGATGATGCTGGTTATTTTCTGAAATTATAGATAAATATTTAAAATCTTCTTTTAAATGCTACTCTAAGTTTAAAAAGGGATGAAAAATGAAGAGATTCAGTAAGCATTTATGGCCGTTCATACTCATGTTCTCCATTGTATGCAACTTCCAGCGAAGCCGCAGCATCCTATTTATATGTCCACTATAGACGCCGGCCAAGGTGACAGTATTTACATTAAAACCCAGGCCGACGCAGACGTACTCATTGACGGCGGAAACAATTCCAAAGGAGATGACGTATTGCCTATTTGAAAAAGCAAAAAGTCGATGATTTCGAGGCTGTTATTGCGACTCATCCTGATGCAGATATCACATAGGCGGGCTGGACACGGTTCTAATTGTCTTTTAAACAGAACAAGTATATGCTTCGCGGGTGTCTCATACGTTCCAAACGTATGCAGATTTTGACAGCAGTAAAGAATGAAGGACTGAAAATCAAAACGGCTCAAAAAGGAGTTTCTCTCGGTTTAAAAAGCGTTTCCGCCGTTTTCACCGGTCCCGTTAAATCCTACAGCCCCAACTATTAAACGATTGGAGCGCTGTTAAGGGCTTTAATTGAATAAGAAAACAAACAAACATGACTTCAAAATTTTTTAAACAATGGTTTTATCAACAACATTTGTGACCGCCCCACTATATCATGTGATGATACCTATATTTACAGCTTTTGTTTTGTATTGATTCCCCGATTGATAGAACGGTTGTCCTGAGCTTTATCAATGATATTTCTAAAGTTGCAAGTGGTGTAGCAATAAACATATCTCCAGCTTCTTCCATCCACTCTAAATACTTCTTGTTTTTTGTCAACTCATAGTAGTTCTTTAATGGTTCCATAAATTTTTCTCTTAGCTGTGTAGCAGCCTCATTTGTGAAAGTAATCATCACTACTTCCTTTAAATGAAGGTTAGGATTCATATGCTTCAAAAACATGATCCTACTGATCATGGTCGTTGTTTTTCCAGTTCCTGCACCCGCTTTCACTAAACAATGCTCGTTTCCTTTTTTATGTTCCAATATGTACTGTTCTTTATTAAATGAACTATTTTCATCCAGAAAATCAAAAAATTTTAAATCCTCTACCTCACCATCTTGAAAAGCAAACCTTTTATTTTCCCATTCATCAGAATATCGAACTGTCGATAAACGAAGTACTCCTTTTGTTAATGCTTTAGCTAATAAATCATTTTTCATTAATACTTCAGTGTCATCAAAAGGAGCAAAAAAAAACCTTTTTACCATTTAGTATTGCAGATGTTATCTCGTCGATCATAGACTCTTCTAAATCGGGAGCCAACATTAATTGTGAGTATTTCGCCTCACTCATGTGCCTGCACTCCTATATTCCAAAATAATAAATCATATTATGTATGTAAGCTGTAAAAATATTCGAATTTATTATCACAGGAAAATTTACCCATATTTATTCTATGTAGGTAGTTTTATAAATTCATTTTATCATAAATAATATGATTTTACTTAGTTAACTATTTATTATGTCTTCAAAGAAAACATTGAGACATGGCACACACGTCCTCTAAACAAGCGTTATTCCGTCTTATACTTTGACGGTCTCTATGTGAAACTTCGTCGCGATACGGTAGAAAATATTCTATTCCTATTGCTATGTATGTTGAGCTATTATCTAATTTATAACGAAATAAAAAATGATAGAGGGGATGGTTCGAAGTAAATCATTGCAATCCTATGATCATTTATACCCAATTCAGAATTTCTAGTTGAACTAGACGATACAAGGTGATTTTCCTATTTTTCCATTCCAAACGTTTTATACAATTTCTCTCACAATTTTTATTGCTTCGCCTTTAACTGCTCAAACAGTTTTTCCACTGTGCCAATTCCAACGTTTTCATATTTTGCAAGAATGACTAGTTCATTCGGTAATTGCCCCACTGTTTCCATTTCGTCTTCGTTCAATTGTCTTAGGAGATTGGGGATACCTGCAAATTCATCTGGTGTAAGTGGGATTTCCGCCAGATTTTGGGTCACGATGATGAAATCGGCTTTATAAAATAAGAAAAGTTCACCTGGACGTTTAATCATAAGTTGTCTGCGAGATTTTTCTTCTTCAACAAATGTTTTTAATTCCTTGAAGAAAATTTCGTCATTCTTTTCATTATAGCGTTTCACATACTTATGCAATCCTTCTAGGTTCTTTGGCAATTCACTCATGAGACGAGCTTGTTGTTCCGCACCAAGTCTGATAAGAAATGTTTCTGATTTAGGAAATCGCTGTGGTAAAAGAAAAGCGTCACGCAGAAAATATGGAATCTCAAGTTGTTCTTCTTTATATGAAATGGTTCGAATAGTTGTGAAACCTGGAAGTTCCGGCTTAGTCACTGGCTCAATTGAAGTCACTGCCGCTTCCTTCTCTGCAGATCCATTAGATAACTTTTTGACGGATGACTCGAGCAGTTTTTCCAATGTTTTAAGTCGTATTTCTAATTCAGTTATATCAAACTGTTGTTCAAGGTCTGGGGAAGGATCTTGATACTCTGGAACCGTAAAATTCACAGGTCCGTATACCTCTACATACCATTTCACAACTTTATAAACAGCTTCCCATGACGATAGTGCCTCTGAGTAACGAAACATACGCGAATCATGTGCTGCCTCATTTCCATTTTTCCGGATAGTATGAAGCTCATCTCGAATATCAGAAGTTATATATCCATGTAGATAAAGAAAATCAATTCGTTCTTTTAAATTTGTCATTGGCTCTTCTGATAAATTTTCCGCTTGAATCACAAGTTTTAATACGTTTTCAACAAATACTCTTGCATGTGTAAGCATCATACGTGGACTTTTGAAAATAATGTTTTCTAGTTCGCATGCTAGAGACATAAGTTCTTTAGAGACTGGTTCAAGAAATTGATAGAAATAAGTATGCTTGTGCATGTATTCTGTTTCTCCTATCGTGTAAAAAGTTCTATATAGTTCAATTGTATCATACATAAAATTCCTTTTTTCTAAATAGATAAAATATATTGATGTTGCACAAGGATGAACTTTCATTTGCAGTTGGAAAATAAAAAATGAAAACATTAATTATATTTTAAAAATTACTAGGATATCTAAAATGTTTTCTTTTTACTGTTAAATCACCAAAAGTGATGAAGAATCTATAATAATTTAAGCAAATATTAATGCACTCCATGAAAAACGAAACTATTTAAAATTTCCGTGGCAACGGATCTATTAGACGGAGATAAAGTTAATTCAACAAAACCGTATCCTTCGCCTGGCTTCATTGTTACAACACCATCTCCTCTATAGGGGTTTCCAGTCTGATAATAAGAATACCCCGCTGATAAACCTTTGTTAAAAACAAAACTGCTCGTCACATTTTCTGATATAAGGCTTTTGGGATCGGGGGTGTTACTTAAATCTCCATCAGGATAACCACATCCAGCACAAGAAGAGTATACAACAAGCATTTGTTCATTAGAATCTACTGGATTGGTATACTTGTAGCCGCCAAAATCGCCACCTTCATATGGACTTTTTTTCCATCCGGTTGGGATTTTCACAGTTATTGCCCCAACTGATTGAGTTTCTAACTCTATTTGTCCAGAAGTACCTTGATTTTGAGAAGTTTTTTCTCCAGTAGTAATTTCATCGCTCGCTTGATGATCGGTGTTCTCTTTCAGTGCAGATTCATTTTTAGGGGAAGAGATCCACTTTTTTATTGTAAATTTCCCTATATCGTAAAATTGCTCTGAATGAGAGGTGTCCATAGGCTGGTAAGCTAAGCGCATATTATAAGTTCCTTCTAATTCTTTTTTATCAAATTGAAGCAAAATTTCAGAGTTCGTCTTGGCGGGAATCTGATTAGGAATCTCTGATTTAGGATCAGTTGATAATACTTGTTTGTTAACCACCAAAGCAAATAGTTCCGGCTTTAATAATTGAGCTGAAGAGGTATGATTTTCCAATTGCACATTCACAGTAATCCATTTTCCATTTTGTTTGGCGGTTGCCTTTTTTATCGTTAATGGATTTTGATTAGAATTCTTATTGTTAACTTCATGAGTGCTCTCGCTATTTCTATTCTTTGATGTAGAATCAGCAATACTCTTTTCAATAGACTGCGAACAAGAAGAAAGGAATAGAACGAAAAAAAGTAATATGACTGTAGTTGAGCAATTTCTATAACAATAATTACCATTTAAAAGAGACAAACAGG
>JADBKC010000053.1 GCA_014896555.1 Caryophanales bacterium
TGTACCAAGAGAGAGTTCTTTTCTAACCGCCCAATACGATAGTAAGGTAATTCCTAATCCTGCTTCTACGGATTCTTTAATAATTTGTGTGCTGCCAAACTCCATGATGTTATGGGGATGAAATTCAAATTTTGAGAACCAGTTTTCTGCAGCTTCTCGTGTTCCAGAACCTACTTCTCGTACAATCCACGTTTCTTCTCTTAATTGTGATAGTTTTACGTCTTTTTGATTGGCATAACGATGATTGGCAGAAATAATGATGAACATTAAATCTTCGGAGAATGGTTCCATATACAGATCATCATGTTTAAACTCACCTTCTACAATTCCAACATCTAATTGATGACTAGCTACCAATTCTTCAATTTCTTTTGTGTTGGATATCGTAATAGTGGGCCTGATCAATGGATACCTTTCATGTATATGTGCAATAACATGAGGAAGAATATATTCACCATAAGTGTAGCTCGCTCCTATCCGTAAATCCCCACTCGGCTTATTCATTACTTCATCCACTAAATATTGCATATGTGTGTAGAGTCCCAATATTTTTTTTGCATGATGATATACAATTTCCCCCGCTTTATTTAATCGTACATATTTGTTAGTTCGTTCCAAAAGTCTCGTCCCGAGAGTTTGTTCGAGGTTTTGGATGTATTGACTAACGGCAGGCTGCGTCATATGTAGTTCTTCTGCGGCACGTGTAAAGTTTTCTTTTTCGGCTACAGTAACAAAGACAAGTAACAATTGATCCATTTTAACTTCCTCCATAATCATAACTAATTTATTACTTATTATACAAATTTTCTTATGATAATTCTAACAATTATTTGTTTTGCTTATTATAAAGATGATGTATAAAATTTTGTGTCAAGCATTTCGTTCGATCAAAAGAAAAAAGTAGGGCATCTCTGATTAAACAAATTTAGAGATTGGGATACCCTACTTATGTCTAAAAGTATACCGAATGGAGATTGGATCAATCAATTGGAAAACGCTCTTCGTCAGTTTGAAAAATGGGTGGCAGGAAATTCTCCGTCAAAATTTTGTAACACTGAAAGCTCCAATTTCGAATAGACGCGCTAACTTTCCGCAGATTAAGCAGGATAATTTTCGCTTGCGACTAGGAAATCTTCGTCTCCTCCGAAACGAAAAGTATCTTTTTAAGTTCATCAGCTACATGCTATATAACTTTGCTTATCATCATCATTGTTATCTCTTATTTTTATAATATGAAAAGCTGTATTAAACTAGTTACGTAGAAAGGTTGAATAGAGTGATTCCACTGTATTTGACTAATATTTGAAGATGGAGAGGTGGTAAAATGAAGAAAATTTTGTGTGCAACGGATGGTTCTGATTACTCGAGATATGCAGCAGAAATGACAAAAAATTTTTTGAAAATTTGGCCTGAAGCTAAAGTAATTGTTTTATATGTGACGGCAAAAGAAAATTATGCCTACGATTTAGTGCCGGATGCAGTAGAAAGATATGAAGAAACCGTTGCGAATCAAATAAAGGAAGAGGTAGAAAATCAGCTGTTTGCCGCTTGGAAAGAACGCGTCCAGTTTATGCATAAAATAGGCCATCCTAGTACAACCATTTGTAAAGTGGCTAAAGAAGAGGACGCTGATTTAATTATAATGGGCAGCCACGGGAGAGGGTTTATTGAAAGAGCTCTATTAGGAAGCGTCACTCTCGGCGTATTAAATCGCACGCACATCCCTGTTTTAGTAGTCAAAAAACCGATTTCATAAAATGATTTGCGTTTTTACCATATGTTTTACTTATTATCCTTGTTAAAAATCATTATTTCACTTATTAAAGAAATCAAAGTATTCTTAAGGAGGCCGCTTAAAAAAATAATTTTGTACTCGTTCTTCTTATCGGATTTCAGAAAAAAAAGAGGTGTGACTCTATGGTGAATGAAAATGTAAATTCTTTAAAAATGCCTTCTCCGCGCGGAAGTTCCAAGGGACTTTGGCTAGGTGGTGTTGCCTTTACTTTTGCAATTGCGGCAATTGGATTTGCTCTAGCGGCAATACCAGGGCTTGATCATTTAGGGCCTCTTGCATGTGCGATTTTGATCGCAGTCGTGTATCGGCAAATTTTCGGATATCCAGAATTGATTCGGTCCGGCATTCAATTTTCTGCGAAACGTTTATTAAGATTTGCCATTATCCTATTTGGCTTAAAGCTTAATATTGATGTCGTGATCCATCAAGGATTAGGTCTTCTCGTCCGTGATGTCGCTGTCATTGTTTTTTCTATTTTTGTGACGGTTGGGCTTGGAAAATTATTAAAAGCCAATTCATCCTTAACATTATTGCTCGGAATTGGAACAGGAGTATGCGGAGCGGCCGCTATTGCTGCTGTTTCTCCAATTTTAAAAGCTAAAGATGATGATACAGCCATATCTGCAGGGATTATCGCGCTTGTTGGCACTATTTTTTCTATAACTTATACGATTATTCGGCCATTTTTGCCCGGTTCTGATTTGCATTACGGAATTTGGAGCGGAATTAGTTTGCACGAAATTGCGCACGTCGCTTTAGCTGGCGCTCCGGCAGGACAAGATGCGTTAGCCATTGCCTTGTTGGCAAAGTTAGGAAGAGTTCTTTTGCTAGTACCGCTCAGCTTTATATTGATGTATTGGATGAGCCGGAAAAATGCTGGTCGGGGATCCGAAGACACAAAAGTGGAGTTTCCTTGGTTTTTGATTGGCTTTATTCTAATGAGTTTGTTTGGTAGCTACGTTCTCGGGAAATCCATTCCTATTTCAAAAAGTGCATTAAACAGCATTTCTTATTTCACATCATTTATTTTGACATCAGCAATGGTTGGCCTTGGATTGAATATTAGTCTTAACGATTTACGAACAAAAGCTTTACGTCCATTAATTGCTATGTCAATTACATCTGTTTTATTATCTTTTCTATCTTTTTTCATCGCTTAACTAAGCGGAAAGATAGAAATGTTTTCAATACAATTTTGAGAGAATAGGAGATGAGAAAGATGGGTCGTTGAAAAATAACATTCGTTGGCGGTGGAAATAGTCCTGCGCATTTGACAATGGTTGAAAAAATCGGGGGATGTGGTGTTGCTTGATGTCGCTGAAGGAATTCCTCAAGGCACTGGCTTGATATTCAAGAATCTGCCTCTACAGAGTCTTTTAGCAGTTATGTTGTCAGTACAAATAGCTACAGAGAAACAGAAAACTCTGATTTAGTTGTCATTACAGCCGGCATTGCCAGAAAACCAGGAATCAACAGAAGCGATTCACTAAGTACGAATATTGAAATTATGCGTGGCGTCGTAAAATATAGCTCCTTTATCGACGGAAGACGAACATAAAACGTATTGAAATTTGCGCAAGGGGTTCAAAAACTGTTAGATCGATGAACTGTGTTCTTTGTTTTTTTGGATTTCTGCAGCTTTGCTTGTAGCTTCTCTGCTGGTCCATAAGGGGATGGAAGATCGGAAACTGTTAGCCTATCGCTATAAGTTGGCGTTGCGGTATCACGGTATATGTAAAATTTTATAAATTCTATTTTTTCATTTGTTGAGAAAGTGAAAAATAGTGAACAAGTGTTTTAAAATGGAATGCTTCAGGAAATTAACGGATAATACATTAGATTATCTAGAAGTATTCGCTTTTTGGGTGCATGATCGTTTCTCTATACATCAGTTCTAGGGAAGAAAAGTATAGTTGCCAATTAGTGTATGAATGGGTCATTTTATATGAAATATAAGACTTATTTACTAGGTCATTTATCATTTATGGTACTTAAAAACAATATCAGACCACTATTTATTATAAAGAATTTAAATTTGAAACTTAAAATGGGGAGGAAGGGAATATGTGTAATGTAAAAACCATTGCAAAATATTCAAAATGGACCAAGTCACCGATTGGCGGCGTGTGGAAATCTGGTTCAAGCAATAAAGAATGCGTCGTGAGAAATCCATACAATAACGAGGTTCTTGTCACATTTCCATATGCTAACAAAGCAGATATCAATGAAGCGTATGAAACAGCTGAAAAAACGCAAAAAAGTTGGGGAGAAACGTCAGCTTATGAACGTATAAAAGTTTTAGAAAAAGCGGCCAATATTATTGAGGAAAAAAGAGAAGAAATTGTGGAACTTTTAGTAGAAGAATCAGGTAGTTCTAAACTGAAAGCGAATGTTGAGATTGATTGTTCTATCGCAGATGTCAAAGAAGCCGCGAAATATCCATTACAAATGGAAGGTTCGATTCGAGAATCTTTGATTCCTGGAAAAGAAAACCGTGTGTATCGTGATCCAGTTGGGGTAGTAGGAGCCATTACTCCTTGGAATTGGCCTTTTTATTTGACCATACGTGTAGTCGCTCCGGCTATCGCAACAGGAAATAGTATCGTTTTGAAACCAGATGCGCAAACACCAATATCAGGTGGACTGATGATTGCCAAAATTTTTGAAGAAGCAGGTCTCCCAGAAGGAGTATTAAATGTAACCGTAGCCGATCTTGAAGAAATTGGAGATTATTTTGTTGAACACCCTATTCCACAAGTTATTTCTTTTACTGGTTCCACCAAGGCAGGCCAACATGTCGGTTCCATCGCAACGAAACATCTGAAAAAACCTGCACTTGAATTAGGTGGAAATAATGCGTTTATTGTTCTTGATGATGCCGATGTTGATCAAGCTGTTTCTGCCGCAGCCTTTGGAAAATATATGCATTCAGGCCAAATTTGTATCGCCATCAACCGCATTATCATCGATCGAAAACTTTATCCTTCTTTCGTTGAGAAATTTAAAGAAGCAACGAAAACGATTAAAGTGGGCGATCCATCTGAAGATGATACGATTATCGGTCCATTAATCAATCAAAAACAAGTAGAAAGAGCCATTCAATTAGTGGAACAAACTCTTAAAGAAGGTGCGACATTAATTCATGAAGGAAAGGTAGAAGGGAACTTAATTTACCCGTATATTCTAGGTGATGTGACAAACAACATGGCAGCTGCACAAAATGAAGTATTTGCTCCAATTGCGATTATTATCCCAGTGGATAGCGAAGAAGAAGCTATTGAAGTTGCAAATGGAACTCCATTTGGATTAAGCGGGGCTGTATTTTCGGGTTCAATCGAAAGAGGGATTAACGTGGCCAGAAAAATGAAAACGGGTATGATTCACGTGAATGACCAAACGATCAATGTAGAACCGAATGTTCCGTTTGGCGGAGAAAAATATTCAGGATTAGGACGTTATTGCGGGGAATGGGCCATTGATGAATTCACCACAGTGAAATGGGTATCCGTTCAAAAACAACCCCGTTCCTATCCGTTTTCATAAAGGGGAATATTGTAAGTTTTGTCCTTTAGAATATGAAGGTTTTCATCATAAAAAGACTTTTCCTCTATCCTAGAGAGTTTTTCAAGTATTTAGAATCTCTTAAGATAGTAGTTCCACCATAGGTTTAAGTTTTATCCTCTGGTTTAATGCGCTGCATGTTGCTCGTTATTCCAGAGGATCTTTTTTGGTAGGCGGCAAAAACTGTCCAACATTTTAGGACGATTCTTATGAGTCATTTTTCGCAACCCACATATATACCTTCTTCTTAAAAAATTTTCTTTCCCATTTAGCTTTTTTAGTAAGAAGGCTTCATAATATGTTTTTATGCCGGCGAAATAATAGGAATATTACAATAAATGAAAATTCACTGTATAATGAAATGGAATCCTGTGATGATTTCTTCCATTTTTTTTAACCTTTTGAAAATCAGAGTTTATGAAATCTTGTGTTAGCTCGGAGGAGAGATGATTGGTTATGGAGGGGAAGTTGTTTTTGAGTTAATATCTGAAAGAAAGGAATGCTTTTATCATGAATATGCCAGTCGACATTCGTAAAGCAACCATTCAAGATTTAGAAGAAATTGTAAGATTGCGTTTAGAACTTTTTAAGGAAGTAGGAGAAGTCCGATCTGAACAAGAAGAGACTCTCGTTATAACCGCTACAAAAGAATATTTAGAAGAAGCACTTACAAATAATGAATTCATTTCATACTTAGCTCTATTAAATGATCATGTGATCAGTGTAAGCGGGATGGTTTTATTTAAACGCCCACCTTATTTAGAGAATCTAAAAGGACTAGAGGCTTACATATTGAATATGTATACCATTCCTCAATATCGGGGGAAAGGTATAGCAAGATCATTATTAGAAAAGTTGATAGAGGAATGCAAAAAAACAGGTGTGAGACGAATTTGGTTGCATGCATCTGATGATGGAAAGCCGTTATATACAAAAATGGGATTTACTTTTCATCATGGTGAAATGGAATTATTTATTTAAATAATGGTATTGGAACTATCTTCTTATTGAACGGATCGATTTTGATGCCATGTACTCGAAACTTAAAGAAATTATAGAAAAATAGAAAAAATGATGATCGCGGAGGAGAAAAAATGAGCCATCATGTAGTCATAAGACCGGCAACGGAGCAAGATATTTCTGAATTATATGAACTAATGCTGCAGTATATTGTTGATTTTTACAAACAACCTGTCCCTAAAGAAAAGGATTTAAAAGACTTGATTCATCATTTAATGGAAAATCCTTCAAGCGGACTTCAATTGGTTGCTGAACATCAAGGGGAGTTAGTCGGTTTTGCTACTTTGTACTTTACTTTTAGCACTTTAAAAGTAAAAAGACAGGCCGTATTAAATGACTTGTTTGTCGTTCCAAATGCAAGAGGAAAGAAAATTGGGGAAAAACTATTTCAAGCATGTTTAAAATACATACGAGAAAACGACTTTGCCTCTATGACATGGGAAACGGCAAAAGATAATAAAATTGCACAATCTTTATACAACAAAATGGGCGGAAAATTATCGGAATGGTTATTTTATGAAATCAGCTAATTTTCACAAATGGAATTTATATAAAAAATCTCATTCAATCAATTAAAACTATGGATAGGAGAAACGAATATGGAATCTACTTTATACATAAAAGAACTTCAAACGGAACAAGAAATTTTAGAGGCATTTCCAGTGATGAAACATTTACGAACCCATCTTGACGAAAATTCTTATCTCGAATTAGTAAAAGAAGCTCAACAAAAAGAGGGGTATCGATTATTTGCTCTTTATCATCATGAAAAAATCGTAGCAGTTACTGGCTTTATGCCTATGATCACTTTGTACAACGGGAGATTCATTTGGGTTTGTGACTTAGTGACAGAACCAAGCGAACGGTCAAAAGGATACGGCGAAAAACTCCTATCATTTGTACATCAATGGTCAGAAGAGAATGGTTATAAAATCGTATCCTTATCCTCAGGGCTGCAACGTATTGAGGCACATCGTTTTTATGAAGAAAAAATGGGTTATGACAAAGTAAGTTATGTATTTTTGAAAAGATTATGAGTTAACAGATGTCGTTAATTACAACCAGGCGCAGTAGCTTTTTTATCACTAAGACGGTCCTTTGGAAGAAGATAGTGGGCGATACGTTTATCTGGAAGGGAATTCAAAGATTGCCAATTACTTTTTAGTGAAAATTTTTTCAGAAGAAAACCCTTTTTATAAGATTATCATAAAAATATTATGTAAACTAATGTAATGTTTGAAGGAACTGCAGAAAGGTTCTTATGATTAGCAAAAGATTCGAAAGATGAATCTTCATTGAGAACCTAAATTTTTCTTTGAGTATGGGGATGAACGGACTCTTTAATCAATTGGCTCTCATAATGAAATAATGACTGATTCTCCGTGATAGGATTTCCTCCAAGCAGAACATGAAGAAGTTAAGAGATATTCTTAATATTCAACTTGTAGAGAGTTCTCTATGATAAAAAAAAAAGACCAGCATTAACCATAACTTTTAAATCCGCAAATTCGATCCTTCAAAATGTAGCCAAGTAATCTCAACGTTTCACTCAGTTATATAGGTACACATAACTTAAATCCAATCGATTTCTTAACTATAAATTACCTAGATTGCCAGGTCAAAAGAAAAATAATATTTTCCATAATATTCAAACTACAATTATGAGAAACTATTGAATCACAATCGAGAGGAGGATTTAGGATTGAATCACCCGTATGCCAATTATCGTTCTTTATTTCCTGTTATAGCTTCGAAGATCCATCTGGCGAGTTGTTCACAAGGTGCCATATCAAAAACTGTTTCTGAATCGATTGAAGAGTATATGAATAGTTTACTGACAGTGGGGGTTAATTGGAATCAATCCATACAAGAAGTTGAAAAAGCAAAATACAGTTTTGCTAAATTGATTGGTGCTGAACCTAATGAAATTACTGTATTAGGTTCGGTCTCTGACATTTTTTCCACTATTGCTTCCTCACTTTCTTTTGAAAAAGGGAAAAATACCATTGTTACTACAGACATGGACTTCCCAACCGTCGGTCATGTATGGCTTGCTCAGGAGAAATTTGGGGCAATCTTGAGATTTATTCCTTCACGACAAGGAGTTATCCCTTTAGAATATTACGAACGATATGTAGCGTCTGGTACACTCATCACATCCATTTCCCATATTTTTAAACAAGATATAAAAGCGATTTCAGAAATTGTTCATCGAAAAGGTTCTCTTTTATTAGTCGATGCTTACCAATCAGCAGGACAGGTTCCCATTGATGTCAAGAAAGTGGATATTGACATATTGGCAGCGGGAACTAGGAAATACATGTTAGGTATTCCAGGAATGGCGTTCTTATACATGAAAAGCGAGCTTGTAGAGAAATGGAAGCCACGTGTAACAGGATGGTTTGGCCAGTCAAATCATACGAAATTCGATGTTCATCAATTAACAGAAGCACCTGGAGCACGTCGTTTTGAGACTGGAACACCATCTTTTATCAGCGCTTATGCAGCTACTGCCGCTATTCGTTTGCTTCTTGAGATAGGAGTGGAGAATATATTTTCTTATCTTCATTCATTGGCCCAATTCGCATTAGATTATGGGCAAGAAAAAGGATTGCAAGTTGCTGGACCTTTATCTGCTGATCAACGGGGCGTCATGATTGCCTTTTATGTAAAAAATGCAGGAGAGAAATATTATGGTTTCTGCCAGAAACGACGTCATCTGAATCGCTCCCCATTTTTACAATACTCAGGATGAAGTTCGACAGGCAATTGACGAGCTGGCAACGATACTAAGTACTTATAAAAATTTTCATAGATAATTGTTTGAAAACAAAAACTCAACATGCCTGTAAACCATTGGCAGGAAATTCAGGTAGAGTAAACATCGCCACGCTTGACAGAGAAAAGGTAAAGCGTGAGGTTGTACAATGAAATTGGAGAAGGTCAGGTATACTGATGTCTTCGCAAATGATTTTAAATTACCTGATGGGTAAAGGAAGTCAAAATAAGAAGTAAGAGAACTTTTAAAGTCACGGTTGCATATGGCAGAGTATAAATCAAGATTGCAGAAAGGAAAGTTGATTTATATATCATTTGACAAATGCCATCTTCTGTGCTATCTAAACTATTGATTAGCACTCGTGATGTGAGAGTGCTAATTTTGATCATTCAATAATGTTGATATCTTTACATATAGGAATTTTGTTCATGGAAAGGGGAGTCTTTATGGCGAAAAAGCAGTTTAAGGCAGAATCGAAAAGACTGTTGGAAATGATGATCCACTCGATTTATTCACAAAAAGAAATCTTTTTAAGAGAGCTCATTTCCAATGCCAGTGACGCCATTGACAAAATCTATTACAAAGCGCTGACAGATGATTCGCTCACTTTTGACAAAGACAATTACTATATGAAAATCATCCCCAATAAAGAAAACAGAACATTGACGATCTTGGATACCGGTATTGGAATGACAAAAGAAGAGCTTGAAAATAACCTTGGAACGATAGCGAAAAGCGGCTCTCTTGCTTTTAAAAACGAAAATGAATTGAAAGACGGCCATGAAATCATCGGTCAATTTGGGGTAGGATTTTATTCCGCTTTTATGGTCGCAGATGTAGTGACAGTCATCAGTAAAGCTTTAGGCAGCGATGAAGCATATAAATGGGAATCTCAAGGAGCGGATGGATACACCATTGAACCATGCGAGAAAAAATCAGTTGGAACCGAAATTATTTTAAAATTGAAAGAAAGTACAGAAGATGAACATTATGATGAGTATCTAGAAGAGTATCGTTTAAAAGAGATTATTAAAAAATACTCTGATTTCATTCGCTATCCAATCAAAATGGATGTGACGGAAAGAAAACGGAAAGAGGGCAGCGAAAACGAATTTGAAGAGTATAAAGTAGAAAAGATTATTAATAGTATGGTTCCGATTTGGAGAAAAAATAAAAGTGAATTGACGGATGAAGATTACGAGAATTTTTATCAAGAAAAACACTACGGTTTTGACAAGCCGATGAAACATATCCATATCAGCGTCGACGGTACGGTCAGATATCAAGCCATTTTATTTATCCCTGAAAAAATCCCGTTTGACTATTATACGAAGGAATATGAAAAAGGGCTGGAACTGTATTCCAGCGGCGTCTTGATTATGGAAAAATGCCCTGATCTTCTTCCGGACTATTTCAGCTTTGTCAAAGGGATGGTCGACTCAGAAGATTTATCTCTCAATATATCCAGAGAAATGCTGCAGCAGGATAAACAATTAAAATTTATCGCCAAAAACATTAAGAATAAAATTAAGAGAGAATTGGAAAGCTTATTAAAAAATGAACGAGATAAGTACGAATCATTTTATCAATCGTTTGGCAGACAGTTAAAGTTCGGAGTTTATCAAGATTTTGGAAAAGATAAAGAATTATTGCAGGACTTGTTGATGTTCTACTCATCCAAAGAGAAGAAACAGGTCACTTTAGATGAATATGTTTCAAGAATGCCAGAGGATCAAAAATATATTTATTATGCGACAGGAGAAACCATTGAACGAATCGAAAAGCTTCCACAAACAGAGATCGTTGCAGAAAAAGGCTATGATATTCTCTATTTCACCGATGATATCGATGAATTTGCGATCAAAATGTTAATGAAATATAAAGACAAAGAATTCAAATCGGTATCAAGCGGCGACTTAGGAATTGAAGAAGACAAAGCACAAGCCGAAGCAGAAGAAAAAGAAAACAAAGAACTCTTTGAGTATATGAAAGAAGTTCTATCGGACAAAGTGAAAGACGTCAGAGCATCCACAAGATTAAAATCCCATCCTGTATGTTTTGCAACAGAAGGGGAAGTATCGATCGAAATGGAAAAAGTTCTAAGCGCCATGCCGAACAACCAAAACATCAAAGCGGAAAAAATCTTGGAAATCAATGTCCACCACGACGTTTTCCAATCTTTAAAAGACGCCTATTCAAACGACAAAGAAAAATTAAAACTCTACACTAACTTATTATACAACCAAGCTCTTCTCATCGAAGGCTTGCCAATCAACGATCCGGTTGAATTTTCGAACGATATTTGCAAGATTATGGTGTAGTTCATATAGCAGGACATACCACCAGTCAGGAGCTAAAATCTTTTTGTCTTTGGCTGTCTTAAACTTTTATCATTTTGATATCTTGCAACAGATATAAGATTAAACTATATATGATCAATGATCACAAAATGACTGAAGACTGTCTTTGTCTTCAGTCATTTTGTATTTAATCTTCTCTACGATCCATCCGTTCATATACTTATAGCTGCTGAGAACTACAATTACTGACTGATCCCCATTTGTTCCATTATTTTCAATCATTAATCGTTGAAGAAAGTCTTGGCTAAATCGGTAATATAGGGAAACTCTGCATTTATATTTTGATGTTTGCCTCAATCAGCGAACAACTTCTAAACCTACATGTTTGCCTCCTGAAAATTTTCCATTATACATCTTTTTTCTCCTCAAACACTACAGAACGATTCTTAATATATTCATGGAAAGGATAGGTCTTCTTAAAAAATGAATGGGTAATTTTACCTTAAGAATAAGTTTGTCAATTAGAAGAGATGGATCATAATCGACGCTTTTAACGCATTCCTTGTGCACGTTCGAATATGAATATTTATTCAAAATAAATCATATCTTGATATTGTAAAAAATAAAAGAAAGGAGGAGTTTTATAGTGGATATGATTTTATTTCGAAACCTGAGATTCATGATGTGTTAGAACAATAACCTATTTTAAGAAACATAGTGGATCCAAAAGATTCACGGATGATCATTGAATCGATTCCCGAAGTGAAGAGAAACAAACTCTTTTTAAACAATCCTGAGGAAATACGATATTGTGCTGTATTGGCACTAAAAATCTTGAAAAATCGATAAGCAGAAATGTAAGCGTTTTTAATAGGCGTAGATTTGTTTGGATTGACTAATTGATCAAAACAGCAACATGAATTTTGGGAGGTATAGCATGGAAAAAATGACCAATTTTTTTACAAATTTAATGAAAAAGTATCTTCCCGATCCTTTCGTTTTTGCGATTGGACTAACTCTTTTAACAATGATTCTAGCAATAGTTGTTGAAGGGCAAGGATTTAAAGAAATGACGTTGAATTGGGGAAATGGTTTTTGGGATTTATTGGCGTTCACAGCACAAATGGCCGTAATTCTCGCTGCGGGGTATGTGTTGGCAACTTCTCCTTTCATTGATAAATTACTAAATAACATTGCAAGCAAAGTTCGCACACCGAAAGCAGCCATTATCGTAGCAACCCTTGTTGGAGGGATTGGTTGCTACTTAAATTGGGGATTTGGGCTCGTCATCGGAAGTGTAATGGCGAAAAAACTGGCAATAAAAGTAAAAGATGTTCACTATCCGTTAATCATTGCATCTGCCTATAGCGGTTTTACCCTTTATGGATTAGGCTTATCCGCTAGTATTCCCGTGCTTATTTCAACTCCGGGTCATCCAATGGAAAAAACAATGGGGGTTATTCCTCTTTCAGAAACCATTTTTTCACCGCCGGTGATTATGACATCCATTGTTCTTATTATCACTCTTCCAATGTTAAATGCAATGCTGCATCCAAAAAGAAAAGAAAATATTATCGAAATGAATCCATCTGCATTTTCAGAAGAAACAGCAGCGCCTACAGAATTATTAGAAGAAAATACATTGGCAAATAAATTAAACAATAGTCGATTATTATCTTTCATTATTGGTATTATAGGAATGATTTATGTATGCATTTATTTTTATGATGGGCATTCTTTGAATCTAAATATAGTGAATTTCATTATTCTATTTTTAGGAATTCTTTTATTAGGCTCGCCAGCCAAATATATAGCTAGTTTAAATGAAGGAATTAAAACGATTTCCGGTATCATCTTGCAATATCCTTTTTATGCAGGCATTATGGCCATCATGACTGGATCAGGATTGGTGAATACCATCGCGAAGGGATTTGTTCATTTTTCTTCAGCAGAATCTCTTCCGTTTTGGGGACTTATCAGTTCATTTTTTATTAACTATTTCGCTCCTTCTGCAGGCGGGCACTGGGTTGTTCAAGGACCGTTTATGATTGATGCCGCAAAGGAACTACATGCTTCTCTCAGTCAGACTTCTATGAGTGTAATGCTTGGCAGTGCTTGGAACGATTTAGTCCAGCCGTTTTGGCTTTTGCCGGCGCTAGCTATATCTAAGTTGAAATTGAAGGATGTTATGGGGTATACGGTTGTCATGATGTTCTGGGTAGGAATTGTTTATATCGCAGCAATGCTTGTTATGGGATATTTATTTTAAAATACAAGCGGTGTAACAGTGGAAGATTGTTGATTTAATTTGATGGATTAGACTCTTTCCTTTCTCATCCATAAAGGGGTGCCGTCAGGAAAATGCGGATTTACAACGATAAGCCGATTTTCAAGACGGTTCCCCCGTTTTTAACAACGTTAAGAAAGTTGTAGTGGTCTTAAAGAATCTAATGAGACCACTTTCTCCGAATGAAAATGATATTCTCCTAGTAAATTAATATGTTCCCAGCCTAAAGGTGACATATGGTGCAATAAGCCTTCATTAAAACTACCTATCCGTTTTTGATATTCAACTGCTTTTGTTAGAAGTAGGGTATTCCAGATACTGATGGCATTGATAATTATGTTTAAAGCACTGGCTCTTTGCAATTGATGCTGTATGGTTCGTTCCCTAAGTTCTCCTTGTTTATAGCTCTTGCAAGTCCATTCATGGCTTCTCCTTCATTTAATCCTTTTTGTATTTTTCTTCTTAAAGATTCATCCGAAATGTAATTAAGAATAAAGATTGTTTTTTCGATTCTTCCCATCTCACGTAAGGCTGTAGCTAAACTGTTTTGCCTTGAATAAGAGCCCAGTTTCCCCATAATAAGGGATGTTTAGACTGTTCCTTCTCTTATAGAGTGAGCGAGTCGCAAAACATCCTCATAATTTTTTTCATGACCTTTGTATTTAATTGTCCACGTAAAATAGCTTCTAGTTTTGTTGAGGATAAAGACTATGCGAAGATGGAGTGGCACCGATTTGTTTCGATATATAATATATGACTGAATCTGGATGCTTTTGATATGAGTGTATGGTCAACCGGGATTCCGAAGAACGGCTAATTGAACGGCGAACCCTAAACGGTTTTCATCTCTCTTTTGCTTATTTATAATTTCTAAATCTGGTTTGGAAAAAGTGTAGTAGGTTCCTAGCACCCACTCATCTTCAGGAATTGCATAAAGGCCTGTCGGGTGTAAGCAATTCTCTACCACTCGCAATTTTCATACAGTATCATCTCATTACTGCAATTATTCAGTTAATTAGTTCATTTTTATCAACGAGAATTGATACAAGTGTAGTAGACTGATAAAATCATAGTTAAGAGTGTCTCATAAAATTGAGAAATTTCCAAACCAGGAGCCGCAAATCAAGTGGAATACGCCAATGTTTACCGATCTCGGCACATTTATCATCGGCTTTTCCACAGCGAAGCATCATTTGAGCGTTTCACCCGAAGAAAAGACAATGGTGCATTTTGCCAATGAAATCGCCCAATCTGGCTGCAGCGCTTCTTCATGCTTAATTCAGAATTCAATGAACTGAACCAGTTAATTACGAATTGCTTGAGAAGATAATTGAATTTAATATCAAGGATAAGGCTGAGAATTCGAATTTTTGGCGGAAATAATACATCACGCCTTATCAAAAAACGCATGACACGAAAAAATGTCATGCGTTTTTGCAACATAAACGATATGGGAAAGTGTCATATCCTTAATGATGAGATTACCGTTGTCTTTTAATTTCAAGATGAATAGTCTATCTAAAAGCAAGGAGATTTCCTTTTCTTTTAGATAGGTTTTTTTGAATCGGTAAAAAATTGATTTAGTCATTGTGACATAATCATTAACAGGGAGGGGTATGAAACCAAAACAAAAGGGGATGAAAAATGTCCCTACTTTGAAGATTGAACAAATGAGAGTAAAAAATAAAAATGTTATAATACAATACTGAAATACAATATAGAGGAGAGCATGACCATGTTTAAAAAGATACTGGCGAGTTTTGGAAAAGGTTCAGCTACCGTAGACTTGCGTTTATATACGAATTCCTATCATGTGGGCGAAAATGTGCAGGGTGACGTCGTCATATTTGGAGGAGAAGTAGATCAAAAAATCCGTGCCATTGATGTCGGATTGTTTATGGAAATTCGAAATGAACACGGTGCGGCCAAACATCATATTGCTACTATCCCTGTCAGCGGGCCGTTTATCATTCACACCTATGAGGAAAAAACCATTCCATTTACGTATCAGCTCCCCTTTACATTGCCTGTTTCAAGTCCGGCCGTTGCGTTTTACTTTGATACGTATTTAGACATTGAAGGAGGAGCGGATAAAAAAGATGTGGATTATGTTGAAATTAAACCAATTCCGCCAGTCATGAATGTTTTTGAAGCATTGGAACGGCTAGGATTCCGTCAAACACCAACATCCGGGAAATTGGATCGCTATGGTCAAGAATTTTCGTTTTTCCCAATGAATCATTTTGCTCAAGAAATACATGAAATTGAAATGCGTTTTGCCTTGGAGGAATCAGGAATTCGCATTTGGATGGAAGTTGAGGTTCGGCAAGGTTATCATGAAGTAGAGGTCAAAAGAGAATTCTTTTTGACACAAGAAGTTTTGAATGATATGTCGGCATTAGTAAACGTATTGGAAAGATATATTGTGGAAGCCATTCAGCAGCCGGGATTTTATCACCAACCTCATCCGTATTCTTATGAACCATATGATTACGATGAGCACCCCTTCCATCATCAAGGAAGCTCCTCAGCCGGTATGATTGGAGGATTTGTAGCCGGAGCAATCGGGGGCATGCTTTTAGACGAAGTAATGGAAGATTTCATGCATGAAGATCATGATCAAGACCACGACCAGGATCATGATGGATTTGATTTTGGTGATTTCTTTGGTGACGATGAGTAAGGGTTCTTCCTTATTTGGCTGAAATGAATAAAGGTTTGAACAAAAAAGGCTTACCCATAAGGACACGCAAATGACCTTGTGGGTAAGTTTTTTTTGCCTTAAGGGGCGGATCCGATTGATGAAGTTCTTTGGAGAGGGTGAAAAAGAATGTTTGACCGTTGATAACATTCGTGTTATCATAATTTCGTCGATAACATGAATGTTATCAATTCAATTAGGATATGAATAATATGTAAAGGAGGGACCGCGACATATGAAGTTGGAATTCTTCACCGATGGTCGCGGTCGTCAACCGGTTTACGATTGGATTTTTGAAGTAGAGAAGCACGATAAGGAAACTTATAGAAAAACCGTTATCATGATGAACTACTTAGAAGAAAACGGTCAACTTATTCATGCTGGAGTCGTTTCTCATAAAGATATCAAGAAATTAACTGGGACGAACGGGATTTGGCAACTTCGAATTAATGACCATAGAATGTTATTCTTTTATTTCGAAGGCGATAAAATTGTTTTCACTAATGTATTCCAGAAAAAGAAAAACAAAACTCCACGTGTTGAAATTGATCGTGCAGAACAACGAAAAGAAGAATATATCAATCGTAACCAATGATGACTGCGACCGATTAAATCGGTCGTAAGAATGATGCGGAACCTCTAAAGATTCTAAAAAATTGAATTTCTAATGTTAAGTGCAAATTTGCCAAGAAGGAGGGAATTTTAAATGAAATCTTTTGACGATTTCCGAAAAGAGTTAATACAACATGATCCGGAAGAATACTTTCTGCTGGAGATCGTTGGTAAATTGATGGCTGCACGTGATCGGAAAAAGTTGTCTCAACGCGATCTTTCGAGAATGACTGGAGTGGCTCAAAAAACAATATCGAGGATTGAAAACGGAAAGGATGTACCAGAATTATCAACCCTTCTTAAGCTTGCACATGCTTTGGATCTAGAAATAACAATTGTTGATAAGAGTACGAAAGACGAACAATCAGCTACAGTAATGGGTTAAAAATGTTTTAGGGT
Source organism: Caryophanales bacterium (assembly GCA_014896555.1). Lineage (GTDB taxonomy): Bacteria > Bacillota > Bacilli > Bacillales > DSM-4216 > Bacillus_O. The sequence goes on from JADBKC010000053.1 coordinate 17,455, forward strand.
GTCTGGCACCATTCAGTTGGATTGGATCGGTGCCTGGAACAACTCAAATTAATTAATGTAGTGTAAGGTCATTCATTTGTGCATGGCACCGAGGTGAATGAAGATGTTTTTCGACAATTCCGTTGTATCGCGTATATTCATAATGATCACGTTTTATCGAACTTTTAGCACTCATTTTTCATAAAAAGACATTATACATATAGAGTTGTTTAGATTGAAAGGGTTGGAGTAGCTGTGCCAATACCCTTTTTTCTGCTTGTAAGCGTTAAAGTTCGTAACAAAGCGTATATATTATGTGTCGATAAAGATTTCATTAAACAATTTGATGGGGAATGAACATTCTACTATTTTTGTAAAGAACATTAACCATATTAGTACACGTATACACCTAAGGGATGAAAATTAAGGAGTGATTTTACAATTTATGGGGGGAGTTGATGAATATAATAAAAAAACCAATTAACATTTCTTTCATATTACTGTAGATGAGCAAATCCGCTAACATAAATTTACAACTAAACAAAAGAAGAGAC
>JADBKC010000054.1 GCA_014896555.1 Caryophanales bacterium
CACACCCGTTCCCATCCCGAACACGGAAGTTAAGCTCTTCAGCGCCGATGGTAGTGAGAGGATTCCTCTTGCGAGAGCAGGACGTTGCCAGACCATTATTCCGCAGTAGCTCAGTGGTAGAGCAATCGGCTGTTAACCGATCGGTCGTAGGTTCGAATCCTACCTGCGGAGCCACGCTTCCATAGCTCAGCAGGTAGAGCGCTTCCATGGTAAGGAAGAGGTCACCGGTTCGAGCCCGGTTGGAAGCTTTCTTATGATTTTTGTGGCCCGTTGGTCAAGTGGTTAAGACACCGCCCTTTCACGGCGGTAACACGGGTTCGAATCCCGTACGGGTCATTTCAGAAGAAAAGCTTCTTGCTGTCAACTTCCTGTCATGATGAATATTGGTCCCGTAGTGTAGCGGTTATCACGCCTGCCTGTCACGCAGGAGATCGCGGGTTCGATTCCCGTCGGGACCGCCATTCACAAAGTTTTGTTGACGAAACATTGTTTCGTTCTTTTTTATTTTTGGAATTTAGAGTATACTGCTTATAATACAACAACCTTAGGATTGGCATTATCCTAAGGTTTTTTTATAGTCAGAAGCGGCAAGTACGACTCATTAAAAGATAGAAATCTTGAGCAGAAAAGGAGATTAAGGATGGGCCGATATGAAACTGTAACGAAAAGTCCGGAAGAAACGTTTCGTTTGGCAGAATCTCTTGCAACAAAGTTGCATGCTGGCGATGTTCTTCTGTTAGAAGGTGATTTGGGAGCCGGGAAAACGACATTTACCAAAGGCATTGCGAAAGGCCTAGGGGTCGAAAGAACCATTAATAGTCCCACTTTTACGATTATTAAGGAATATAAAGGAAGACTTCCATTCTATCACATGGATGTCTATCGTGTGAGCGATCCAGAGGAGGACCTTGGATTTGATGAGTACTTTTTTGGACAGGGTGTATGTGTGGTAGAGTGGGCTCATTTGATTCGGGACCAGCTTCCGGATGAATATTTGCAGATTTCTATTTATAATAAGGATATGACAACAAGATGCTTTGTATTTGAACCTGTTGGAAAAAGATATGAACGGTTATGTAAGGAGCTTTTTTTATGAAAGTGTTAGCCATTGATACGTCAAATTATCCGTTAGGCGTTGGATTAGCAGATGAGAATAAAGTGATTGGGGAATATATTAGCAATACAAAAAAGAACCATTCCATCCGCGCAATGCCGGCTGTTGAGTATTTATTAAAAGACTGTGAGACTTCTCCGCAAGAATTGGATAAAATTGTTGTAGCAAAAGGACCGGGATCTTATACTGGAATTCGAATAGGTGTGACCATTGCGAAAACGCTTGCTTGGTCCTTGCAAATTCCGATCAGCGGGGTTTCTAGCTTAGCAGCTGTTGCTGCGAGTGCTCATTACTACCCGCATTTCATTTGTCCAATCTTTGACGCAAGAAGAGGACAAGTCTACACTGGTTTATACCGTTATATAAATGGTCAGCTGACGACTGAATTGGAAGACCAAAATATCCTTTTATCCGATTGGTGTGAAGAATTAAAGAGGAGAAAAGAACCTGTTTTATTTATAGGAAACGATCTTTCCCTTCACCGTTCTTCCATAAAAGAAATGTTAGGAGACCAAGCTGATTTTGCGCCGGACACTCTTCATAACCCTCGTCCGGGAGAGCTTGCAAAAATGGGAATGAACATGCCGGAAGAGGATCTCCACTCATTTGTCCCTAATTATATTCGTTTGGCTGAAGCGGAGGCAAAATGGCTCGAAAAGCAAAAGGAACATAAAGAGGGCTGAAGATCAATGGAACGGATACAATATCGATATATGAGAATCGAGGATATTGATGAAGTGATGGAGGTAGAACATTCGAGTTTCACCCTTCCTTGGACGAAAGAATCATTTTATTATGAACTGGAACAAAACCATTTTGCTCATTATCTTGTGGTCGTGGTGAATGATAAGGTAGCCGGGTACTGCGGTTCTTGGATTATTTTAGATGAAGCCCATGTCACAAACATTGCCGTTTTGCCCCAATATCGAGGCCGAGGATTTGGCGAGGCTTTGCTGAGTAAAATGATGGAGATGGCTAGGGAGCTTGGTGCGAAAACAATGACGTTAGAGGTAAGGGTAAGCAATACGCCTGCTCAATCTCTTTACAAAAAATTAGGGTTTCAAAAAGGAGGTATCCGTAAAGGGTACTATACGGATAATCAAGAAGATGCTTTGATAATGTGGGTGAACTTATAATGGAAAAGGATTTGTATATATTAGGAATTGAAACGAGCTGTGATGAAACGGCTGCTTCCGTTGTCAAAAACGGTAAAGAAATTCTCTCCAACAAAGTAGCGTCTCAAATAGAGAGCCACAAACGATTTGGGGGTGTTGTCCCGGAAATCGCATCCCGCCATCATGTGGAGCAAATCACGATTGTCATTGAAGAAGCCATGAAGGAAGCGGGCCTTGATTTTTCTCAATTGGACGCGATTGCAGTGACCGAAGGACCAGGTCTTGTCGGGGCGCTGCTCATTGGTGTAAATGCAGCAAAAGCGCTGGCCTTTGCCCATCAAATTCCTCTTGTAGGTGTTCACCATATTGCGGGTCATATTTATGCGAATCGGCTCGTAACAGACTTGCGCTTTCCGTTAATAGCGCTAGTGGTTTCAGGCGGCCATACGGAATTGGTGCTGATGAGGGAGCATGGAACGTTTGAAGTAATTGGGGAAACAAGAGACGATGCAGCCGGCGAGGCTTATGACAAGGTGGCTAGAACATTGAATCTTACTTATCCTGGCGGCCCGGTTATTGACCGTCTTGCTCATGAAGGAAAAGAATTGATCGAATTTCCACGGGCATGGCTGGAAGATGGATCCTATGATTTCAGCTTTAGCGGATTAAAATCAGCGGTCATTAATACTTTGCATAATGCGGAACAAAGAGGGGAACAGTACCGCCCTGAAGATGTAGCTGCAAGTTTTCAAGCAAGTGTGGTAGAAGTGTTGACTGAGAAAACAGTGAGAGCCGCCAAACAATATCATGTCAAGCAAGTCTTGCTTGCTGGCGGTGTGGCGGCAAACCGCGGATTGCGGAGCGAGTTGCAAAAGAAAATAGAAGAATTGAAGGATGTAGAGTTAGTGATCCCTCCTTTATCATTATGCACGGATAATGCGGCCATGATTGCGGCTGCAGGGACCGTTTTTTACGAAAAAGGAAAACGAGACGGTTATGCCATGAACGCTTATCCTGGATTGGAACTGGATCATGCTTAACCTCTTTTCAGAAGAAAATTCCACATTTCTGGATGTGTGAAAAGAATTTTGATGGTGGAAAACATTATTTGGATAGAAAAAATAGGTACGAAAGTCTTGTTTCTAATCAAGATGAATAGTGGCATTTTTTGACCGGCGGAAGGGATCTGCCGGTTTTTTTGATGCGCCAGGCAAAGTCCCGAACCGTGAAGGCAGAAGCATCGGGTAGCCTAACGCAAGGGTGAAAATCGTCATTTTATTTGATGGAACCGTCGTATACGGAACCGTACGGACAATGGTGTGAGAGATCAGGAGTTAGTCACCTTCTTCTACTCGATTGCCGTTATTAGTCAGAACCGATGAGAATCGTAGAAAGTCCTTTTGTTGGAGAAACGGTGGAAAGAGGAATAACATAGGAAATCATCATTCTCCATCATTGTTCATAATATGTGGATAATATGTGTAAAACTAATCTCGCTATGGTAGGAACTTTCTTTAAATGTGGATAAAATTCGAGGATTAAATTGGAATGTTGTCAATAAGTCTGTGGATAATGTGGAAAAATGCAATATTTGCAGTTGTTTCAATGAAAACAATGTGATTTATTTTGTGGATAATGATGATGGCATAAAACAGTTTTGGCAAGGACTGTTGTTGATAAAAGAATGGAAATATCGGTGTGGAAAAGAGTCGTGTATAAAGGGGTTTTCATTCATGGGGGAAAAGGGTTGGAAGAAGGATCCCTAAACAGGAGAAATAGATGATGAATGAACTGAATGGATTTTCCTTCAAAAGAGGCTGTAAGCAGATATGTCACAGCCTCTTTTTCTCTATCACATCTTTTTCTTTTTTCCGAACGGAATTGAAAAAGGAAAGACGGAACAAACAGGTTGTCCCAAGGACTATAAACTTTCCTGCAAATTCGTCCATTCCTCCATAAGCTGATCAATTTCTGCTTTCAGTTGTTTGATTTCCTGATTGATGGCGCTGGCCTTTTCATAATCTTGAAAGATGTCAGGCTGAAAGAGGAGTGCTTCTTTTTCAGAAAGGGCCGCTTCTTTTTGTTCAATCGTTTGTTCAATTTCTTCAATTCGTCTTCTTTTTTTTCTTTCCGCTTTTTTCGCTTCTTTATCTAGTACAAATGTGTTTTTAGAAACAGTTGTGTCATCAGCTGGACTGCGGTTTTCTTGTTTTTCCAAAAGCGATAACTCCAGCTGTTCTTGTTTTTTGTTTGCATAGTAATCGTAGTCCCCTAAATATTCAGTGGTCCCATTAGGGGAAAGCTCAACGACTTTAGTGGCAATTCGGTTGATAAAATAGCGGTCATGGGATACGAACAATAATGTTCCTGGATAATCGATCAAGGCGTTTTCGAGTACTTCCTTGCTGTCAAGGTCGAGATGGTTCGTCGGCTCATCAAGAATCAAGAAGTTGGCTTTTTTCATCATGAGTTTGGCAAGGGCTAGCCGCGCTTTTTCCCCGCCGCTTAAAGAGGAGACGATTTTCAAAACGTCATCGCCTGAAAAGAGAAAGTTCCCCAGAACAGTCCGAATTTCTTTTTCATTATGATCAGGAAAATCATCCCACAGTTCATGAAGAACGGTTTTATTCGAAGTTAAATTGGCTTGCTCCTGATCATAATAGCCAATTTCGACATTGGTGCCAAATTGAACCGATCCTTTGATCGGAGGCAGAAGACCAATCACCGTTTTTAAAAGCGTGGTTTTTCCGACCCCGTTTGGCCCGACGAGCGCAATGCTGTCCCCGCGGGTGATGTTCAAGTGAATATTTTCACTCACAGCATTGCGGCCGTATCCAATCGCTAAGTCGTGAGTACGCATCACTTCGTTGCCGCTTTGCTTTGCAATATCAAACGAAAATTGAGCCGATTTTTCTTCCCCAACTGGTTTTTCTAGAAACTCCTTTTTTTCCAACTGTTTTTTACGGCTTTGCGCTCTTTTGGCTGTCGAGGCGCGAGCGATGTTTCTTTGGATGAAGTCTTGAAGCTTTTCGACTTCCTCTTGCTGCTTTTCGTATTGTTTCATTTCCCGTTCATATTGCTCCGCTTTTTGGATCAAGTAATCACTGTAGTTTCCATAATATTTTCTAGCCTTATGCCGAGAAATTTCGTATACTTGGGTCACTACTTTATCAAGAAAATAGCGGTCATGCGATACAATTAGAATGGCTCCCGGATAATTTTGCAAATATTGTTCCAGCCATGTTAAAGTTTCAATGTCTAGATGATTGGTAGGCTCGTCCAATATGAGAAGATCCGGTTTGGAAAGCAAAAGTTTTCCAAGAGCCAATCTTGTTTTTTGGCCGCCGCTCAAAGAGGAAATTTTGGTCTCATAGTCGTAGTCTTGAAAATGAAGACCGTGCAAAACGGAACGAATATCGGCTTCATACTGATAGCCGCCTTGTTCTTTAAATTGAATTTGCAAATGGTCGTATTCTTTCACGATTTTCTCCAATTTTTCCGGATTATTGTAGACGGATGGATCAGCCATTTGATTTTCCAAATCTCGTAGTTTCTTTTCCATCTCCCGCAATGGGTCAAAAACGGATAGCATTTCGTTCCAAATGGTTAAATCCGATTCCAATCCGGTGTCTTGAGCAAGATAGCCGATCGCCACATCTTTTGGCTTGATGATGTCGCCGGAATCATATGATAATTGGTCTGCGATGATTTTCAGAAGCGTAGATTTGCCTGCTCCGTTTCGCCCTACTAACGCAATCCGGTCATGTGATTGTATTTCCAGTTTAATATTCGATAAAATAAGTTCAGCACCATAATATTTCGTTAGTTGTAGAACTTGCAGTAGAATCATTGTATTATTCACCTCAATTGCTATAGTGTAAGTGTACCTTATAGCTCCTTAAATGAGCAATGGAAAGAAACAGGGGAAGTGCGAATCTGAAAAGAGTTTCGATCATGGTAGAGTTCAAGCATTCTTCGTTCGCAAAACGTTTCTCTTTACCTAAGGAAAGGTGCTGGCAGAAAGCCGTAAAAAAGTCGTGTATTTACGACGATCTCCAATCGGTCGACGAACGGTTTTCGATTATACACAGACATTCGCAAAAAAATAGTGTATCATAGTGGGGAGGCATTCAGCGTGTCGAAATTTACTCATTTTAACGAACAGGGAAGGGCTAAAATGGTTGATGTCAGCCATAAACCAGAAACAGTCCGTACAGCCGCCGCCTGTTCAAGCATCCAAGTCAATAAAGAAATTTATGAAGCCATACAAAATGACCGGATTCAAAAAGGGGATGTGTTGGCCGTAGCACAAGTGTCCGGAATTATGGCGGCAAAGAAAACATGGGATATCATCCCAATGTGCCATCCAATTCCAATTAAAGGGATCGATATTTCCTTTTCATGGGAGACGAACAATGAGAAATTTACTTTGCAAATCTTGGCTAAGGTAAAGACCGTAGGAAATACAGGTGTAGAAATGGAAGCGTTGACAGCCGCTTCTGTTGCGGCTCTTACCGTTTATGACATGTGCAAAGCCGTAGATAAAGGGATGGTCATCGGAGCGACCTACTTGCTCGAAAAAACGGGCGGAGTCTCCAGTCCGGACTATAACAGAGATCATCATTCATAGTTTTTGGAAGTTGTGGAGGAATGAGTATGAGTCATGAAGCCATGAAAATTCCGCAAGCGACGGCAAAACGTCTGCCTCTTTATTACCGATTTTTGCAGAATTTGTACGCTTCTGGGAAAGAACGAGTGTCTTCAGCTGAATTAAGTGAGGCGGTCAAAGTGGATTCCGCCACGATCCGCCGTGATTTTTCCTATTTTGGCGCATTGGGGAAAAAAGGATATGGCTATAATGTCAGCTATTTATTGTCGTTTTTCCGAAAAACGCTCGATCAAGATGAAGTGACGAGTGTCGCGCTTGTTGGTGTGGGAAATTTAGGCACAGCGTTTTTAAATTATAACTTTATGAAAAACAACAATACGAGAATCGAATGGGCATTTGATATCGACAAAAACAAAATTGGCAAAAAAGTCGGCGATGTAGTGGTATATGATTTAGCCGAATTGGAGGAGCGATTGTTGGGCGAGAATGTTCCAGTGGCCATATTAACCGTTCCTGCTTCGGCCGCTCAGAGCATTACCGACCGCCTTGTAAAAGTGAACATCAGTGGAATTTTAAATTTTACACCGGCCAGAATTTCGGTTCCTCCTTCCATTCGTGTCCACCATATCGACTTAGCAGTTGAATTGCAATCATTAGTCTATTTTCTGAAAAATTATCCTGAAGGGGAAGAAGTGGAAGAGAAACTCGATAGAAAAAAGGATTTACATCATTTATGATAGAATGAAAGAGGTGGAATACATTGGGAATGGGACCGGGAAGCCTTATTTTGACAGCGATCGTGGCCTTATTAATCTTTGGACCGAAGAAACTCCCTCAATTGGGAAAAGCAGCTGGGGATACATTGCGTGAATTTAAACAGGCAACTAAGGGCTTAGCAGACGATGAAGAAATGAAAAAGAATGACGCCAAGTAATGATAGGATGAGCGATCATGAATCGAAAAGACATGACGGTACTGGAACATATCATGGAATTAAGGAAACGTCTCATCATTGTGATCGTTTTCTTTGTGATCGCTGTAATTGTGGGTTTATTTACAGCGGAGCCGATCATTAAATTTCTGCAGCATGCCGATCTTGCGAAAGGGTTGACGATGAACGCATTTCGCATTACCGATCCTATGAAAGTTTATTTTCAAATGTCCTTTGTGATCGCATGCATTTTAACTTCCCCTATCCTCCTTTACCAGCTTTGGGCCTTTATCAGTCCCGGGTTATATGAAAAAGAGAGAAAAGTCACGTTAAGCTATATTCCGGCTACAGTATTGTTATTTCTTCTTGGCATTGCTTTTTCCTATTTTGTTCTTTTTCCGTTTGTGCTTCGTTTTATGACAAACTTATCTGAAAAACTCGGGATTCATCAAGTCATTGGAATCAACGAATATTTTCACTTTTTGTTCCAGCTCACCATTCCTTTTGGGCTTTTATTTGAATTGCCGATTGTGGTCATGTTTTTAACCCGGCTTGGCATCGTTACGCCCAAGTTTTTGGCCAAAATACGTCGTTACGCCTATTTTGTCCTGCTTGTCATCGCGGGAATTATTACGCCGCCGGATGTGCTATCACAGCTCATTGTCACCATTCCTCTTTGTTTTTTATATGAAGTGAGCATTTGGATTTCGCGTATATCCTATAAGAAAATGCAGAGAGCAGAAAGGCAAAGAAGCGAAGAAATGGTGAATGAGCATTAATATTACGATCGAGAGAAAGGCTGCTCGAGTTTCGGCGGAAGATATCTCATATTGATTACGTCAAACATTCAACAAAGAATCGTTCATGGTATATAGTTGTATCAGCATAACGGTAACGATTTATAGTCTATTCAAAAAACATTCATGTCCAAATAAATATATCCTAAAAGGAAAATTCTTGGATAGGGAATAAAAACGAATCCTCTGCTCAAGCAGAGGATTTTAGTTTTGGCGCGAGGAGGGTGTTTACGAAAAATGAAAGCGATTTCTTTTTGTGAAACAAGGAACGTTTTCTAAACGAGACATAGTGACGAAAACCTAGCCGATTTCGGTTAGGTTTTTTTAAGAAAAAATTAAGAAACGGCCTGCATACTAGGCTTATCCAAATGACCAATGGATAAGAAAGGAGCAGGGATGTTGAAAAAATGGTGGATCCTTTTTGGGATTGTGATTGTCGTTATTGGAATAGGTGGATGGTTTATTGTCAAAGGAAAAGAAAAACCGACAATGGCACAGGTTCAAACCGCTTCTGTACAAAAAGGAAAATTGCAAGTGAAGGTGAGTGGTTCTGGGACTGTTCAACCTGTTACGAGTACGGATGTCAAAGCTGCTTCCAACAACGAAGTAGACGAAGTGCTTGTTTCTAAAGGAGAGAAAGTAAAGGAAGGACAAGAGTTGGTGACATTTACGGAAGGCAGTGATATTACTGCACCGGCAGACGGAACCGTTACGTCGATTGGCGTTTCGGATGGAGATCGTGTATCGAAAGGCCAAGTCATTGCTCACATTACCAATTATGAGGATTTGCAAACAACGGTGCAAATTGATGAATTAGATATTCCGAAAGTAAAAGTGGGGCAAACGGCCAGTATAAAGGTCAATGCCTTCCCTGATACAACCTATACGGGGAAAGTGACATCGATTGCCAATGAAGGAACGGTATCCAACGGAGTTTCGACATTTGATGTGACGGTTCATATGAATAAACCAACGAATGTAAAAGTGGGAATGACAACCGAAGTCAGTATTTTAGTACAAAGCAAAGACAATGCTCTCTATGTGCCGATTGAAGCTGTACACTCAATCAATAATGAAAAATATGTAGTTGTTGAAAAGGGAGATGGCTCTTTCGCGCGGCAAACCGTGAAGACGGGAATAAGCAATGAAGATTATGTAGAAATCACAAATGGTTTAACAGAAGGTGAGGTTGTCCAGCTGCCGAGGGTATCTGCATCGTCTTCGAGCAATGAACAAATGAGCGGCAGAAGAATGATGGGCGGAATGTCTGGTATGGGTGGATTTGGCGGCATGAATCGCGGATTTAACAGAGGGAGATGATCGATGATGACTGAACCGATTATTCGAATGGAAAATATTACGAAATCATATTCGCTTGGGGGAGAAGTGGTTCATGCCCTGCGGGGGGTCTCTCTCCAAATTGGAAAAGGAGATTTTCTTGCGATTGTCGGTCCTTCCGGTTCCGGGAAATCAACATTGATGAATATCATTGGCTGCCTCGATCGTCCTGATGAAGGTCGTTATATCCTCGATGGAAAAGAAATAGATAAAATGATAGACAGTGAACTTGCAACTGTTCGAAATGAAAAGATTGGATTCGTTTTTCAAAATTTTCATTTACTGGCAAAATTAACGGCGTTAGAGAATGTAGAACTGCCTTTATTATATCGAGGAGTAAAATCAAAGGAACGACAAAAAATCGCTTATGAATACTTAGAGAAAGTGGGATTAAAAGATCGGGCCCGTCATTTGCCCAACCAGCTTTCTGGCGGGCAGCAGCAACGGGTGGCCATTGCACGGGCTCTTGTCGGCACCCCGCCGATTTTGCTTGCTGACGAGCCGACAGGGGCTCTCGACAGCAAGACAAGCAAGGAAATCATTCAATTGATGAAACAATTAAATGAGCAAGGACATACGATTCTTCTCATTACACACGATTGGGAAGTGGCTAACGAAGCAAAGAGAATTGTTCGCATTCAAGACGGGCAGCTGTTTGAGGAGAGAGGTGATTTTGTTGGGAATTATTCCATCCATTAAAATGGCTTTCCGCAGCATTCAAGGCAATAAGCTTCGCTCCTTTTTAACCATGCTTGGCATTATTATCGGCGTCTCTTCTGTTATTGTTTTGATCTCAATAGGTCAAGGTTCGAGTAAAGAAGTTGCCAGTCAGATGAACCAGTTAGGGACCAATTTATTAACAGTGAATGTGATGGATTCGGATCGTGTTCAATTGAAAATGGATGATATCGAAAAGTTTCGCGATATTACAGGCGTAAAAGAAATTGCTTCCGTTGTTTCCGGACGGGTCTATGTAAAAAATGGTACGACTTCGACACAAGTTTCTTTATTGGGAACAAGCTCTTCGTATCAAACCGTACGCAATGCGCAAGTCAGCCAAGGTCGCTTTTTATCCGATATCGATGTAGAGTATCGGCAAAAAGTGGTGATTTTAGGATCTGACACAGCGCAAACATTATTTGGTTTTGATAATCCGGTCGGAAAATATGTACAAGTGGAGGGCACATCGTTTAAAGTAATTGGTGTTTTAGCTTCAAAAGGCAGTTCGTTCGGACAAAGCGGTGATGATGTGATCATTATGCCGCTTTCGACAGCCCAACGATTGGTTAAAAACACAAGCATTCAGACAGTATATGTTCAAGGAAAAGATGCAAGTGAAGTCCCGTTTGTTATGGCGCAATTAAAAAGAACATTAGCACGTCTATTCCCCAATGATCAAGATAGCTACAGCGTCTTTAACCAACAAGATTTGATGGAAACGATGAGTTCGGTTAACAATACGATGACGATGATGCTGGGCGGAATCGCAGGAATTTCCCTTTTAGTTGGTGGAATTGGGATTATGAATATTATGCTTGTGTCTGTTTCAGAGCGAACAAAGGAAATAGGAATTCGAAAAGCGATTGGAGCGAGGAGGAGAGATATTTTAATGCAGTTTTTGATTGAAGCTGTTGTGCTAAGCGCTCTAGGAGGTGCGATTGGAGTGGGATTTGGATTGGTCATTGGAAAGGGGCTTGCAGCTACGATCGGACTGTCTGTTTCTTATTCTGTCTCTGTTTGTATGGTTGCCTTTTTATTTTCTCTATTCATTGGAGTGGTGTTTGGCGTATTTCCTGCTAACAAAGCAGCAAAACTGGACCCGATTCAAGCTCTAAGATATGAATAAAGTAAAAAGGCGCAATATGCTTCATACGGAATTGGAGAAGCAAGTTTTAAGATAAATAGAGATATCTTAATATCGATTGCGAATGTTTTTTATTCGAAGAAGTGACTGGTCTAAGGGTAGATTCTGTAGCGTAAGAAAATAGACAATCGAGCGGCAGAAAAAAATGAAAAAGAAATTCTAAAAAGCGATCGCTTTTGGCGACCGCTTTGTCTTATTATTAGAAGTAAGAGAAAGAAGGGAGATCCGTGAGATTATTAGTAGTTGAAGATCATGTAGATTTGTTGAAATCGATGATTGACATCTTATCGGATGAGTTTGAGATCGATAGTGCCACTGATGGGGAGGAAGGGTTGTTTTTCGCTTTGCAAAATATTTATGATGCCATTATATTGGACGTCATGCTGCCAGGAATGGATGGTTTTGACATTGTACAACGTATCCGACAAGAAGAAATTGCTACGCCCGTTTTATTTTTAACGGCAAAAGATTCTCTCGAGGATCGGGTAAAGGGCTTGGATTTTGGAGGAGATGACTACTTAGTCAAACCGTTTTATGCTTCGGAGCTAAAAGCACGCATTCGAGCGTTATTACGGCGCAGCGGCAGTTTTACAACCAAACAGACTATTTGCTATCGAGGGATTGAGCTGTACGGAAAAGATAAGGATGTCATGGTCGATGGGCACCCTATTAAATTAACGGCGAAACAATACGAGCTATTAGAGTATCTTATCCATAATAAGGGAACTATTCTCACAAAAGAACAAATTTATGATCGGGTGTGGGGATTTGATTCGGATACAACGATTGCCATTGTCGAAGTGTTCATTCATCATCTTCGCAAAAAGCTTGAACCGTTTGGCTATCACACAGATATTCAAACGGTTCGTGGCGTCGGATATAGGTTAACAGACCAGTAGGCAGGAGAGAAAACGATGTTTCAACGCACTCATCTTCGATTGACGCTGTTAAATTCTCTTGTGTTTTTCGTTTTAATAAGCTTATTAGGGACGGCCCTCTATTCATACATGCATGCTCGTTTATATAAAGACGTGGATGCATCGCTTATGCATATAGCGGAACGAGAAGCAGATAATGATAGACCGTGGGAAAAGGACGTTCCTTTTTTTCGAGATCCCCGTGTGTTTATCGTGTTTTGGAATAAAAAAGGAGAAATAATCGACTTAGGTCACGACGCAACCATTTTCACCCAAACGCCTATCGAGAAACCTAAACAATTGAACAAACTGTATGATATGAAGATTGAAAACTTTTATTTCCGAACGATTGCATTCCAAATGGATACGGAATTCGGAAAGATTACGGTACAAATTTTTCGAAGTGTCCATTCCGAAAAAGAGATTTTAGATCAGCTTTTATTGATCATTGTGGCGGGATGTGTGATCGGAGTGCTGTGCGCCGTAGCAGCCGGATATTTTCTTGCGGGGAGAGCACTGGTGCCGATTCAAAGAGCATGGCAAAAACAGCAGCAATTTGTTTCGGACGCTTCTCATGAATTGCGGACGCCATTAGCAGTGATACAGGCGAAAACGGATTTATTGTTCCATTCTCTTTCCTCGACCATTGAAGAAAAAATTATGGATGTTTCCGTTATTGCGAAAGAATGTAGACGACTTTCCAAATTAGTCTCTAACTTGCTTATCTTGGCACGCTCAGATTCCAATCAAATAGAATTAAAAAAACAATCATTTCGATTGGATGAGTTGATTAGAGAGATTGCCGATACTTATTCAGAGATTGCTTCCTATCAACAGAAGGAAATAACGATAAACGTAGAATCCTCGATTTTATTTACTGCGGATAAAGAACGAATCCATCAATTACTGGTCATCCTATTGGATAATGCGATCAAATATACTAAAGAAGGGGGACGCATTTACATCTCTTGCCGTCAAACTTCTTCTTCCATTACCCTTGAGGTGGAAGATAATGGAATCGGGATTGCCAAAGAAGAGATTCCGAAAATTTTTGATCGCTTCTATCAAAGCGATAAAGCACGGACGAAGTCAGATGGGGCAGGATTGGGACTTTCCATTGCCAAGTGGATTATTGAAAAACACAATGGAAAAGTAAAAGTGGACAGCCAATTAGGAGAGGGAACCCGCTTTGAAATGACCTTTCCAAAACAATCAAAAAGATGAAGGGACACCCGCATTTCTTGAAGTGACCTCTGTCAAGCAGACAGGAAATAAAAAAGGACACTTAAGCAGCCTGAGCCTTATATTCATAAGGGCTCAGGCTATTTTATTTTTTTAGTAATGTCGGACGTATTTGTGTACGGCATCCTTGACCTCTTTGACTTTGCCAAAAGAGTGCAGCAGAAGAAAGCACTCTGTCTTGAAATGGCTGAAGAAGTCTCCATGCAAGCATCGTCTAAACAGTTTCTTTTCCCAGAGGTTCCTTATAATCGACTAGGACGGACTCGGGGGAATGGCCATAACGTTCTTTATATTTTTCAAGAGCTTCCTGTTAAGTTAGAGCTTTGTTACAGAAAGGCTTTTACGATAGGTGCACGACTCTTCCGGGTCCGCGGAGAGGCTCAAAAAGGACGTCGATGAGGCGTCCCACGGACTTCATTCGAAAGGATCCATTCCGTGGGATAAGCGATATTGGCTGCTTGCACATGTGGTATCCAACATCCGTTTGAATCCGTGGCAGATACGGAATAGCCGTGATCTTTCCAAGGATCCAAACCGGATGGGGGGTGTCGCCTTCATCATCGCTGGAAGAATCTTGAGCTTTCTGACGTTCTTGTTTCCCCTCCGCTGTCCGAGGTTTTCCCTTCCGTATCCGATTCCTGCCAATCTTTGCATACGTCGATCCAATCCTTGGCCCCGGAGTAATTCCATAGATCTTCCGGACTCACTTCAATGGCGGAGTTGATGCTTCCGCATGCGGGAAAAACGGTTTTGAACCGCTTTAAGGACAGGTCTAAAAAGATGTCCAAATCATTGGACAATCCAAAAGGGCAAACCCCTCCGACCGCATGGCCCGTTTGTTCGAGCACTTCCTCGGGGCTTAACAACCGCGCTTTAAAACCGAAAGTATGGCGGAATTTATTGTTGTCGATTTTGGCGTCGCCGGCGGTCACGACCAAAAGCGCACTGTCTCCTTTGCTCCGGAAGCATA
The DNA here is from genome assembly GCA_014896555.1 of Caryophanales bacterium. Lineage (GTDB taxonomy): Bacteria > Bacillota > Bacilli > Bacillales > DSM-4216 > Bacillus_O. The sequence continues at coordinate 14,898 of JADBKC010000054.1, forward strand.
AGGTTTTGGCGATGCGGGCCGGTTCTACGCCGATGGTCTGGGCGGCCTGTTCCACCGTGGCGCTCGAGGTATCGAAGACCATAATATCCTGTTCCCGGTTCCATTTTTTTAGATGGGCTCTGACACTTTCCAAGGACATCCGTCTTTCCTCCTTCATCGGTTCTATATGATTAATGTCTATCTTATCATAATGATGCGAATTTTGTGAGATTTGAGTCTTTTAGGAGCGTGATTTTACGGAGGGGATGCAAAAGGGACATCCTTGTATGCAGCCGCCGCAGAGGATGTGATCTTACGGAAGAGATATATAAAGCGAGGCCTGTGGCAATTTTTCCTACCCTTTCGTTTTTTCTGTCCATTATAAGGGATCATATCAACTTATAGGGTGATTTTCTTTTTTAAGAAAAAGTTAAGCAAATCCTAGCATAATGATGACATCCTCAAAAAAACGAAGAAAGGAAGGATGGCAGATGAGGAGGATACGTGCCCTTCATTTTTGGATCGGGGTAATAGCCTCTTTGTTTTTGTTCATTGAATCAATAACAGGTCTTATTATGTATGTAACGGGAGAAGAGCGAGGAAAGGATGGTAGAATGGAACCGTTTCATGCAGTCAATACACAGCAGATGGCAACGAACTCTCAACAAAATGGACAATCGTCGCCTCCAGCTGCGGGAGAAGAGAATGGTGGTTTTCCGAATAATGGGGGAGAGGGCCATTCATTACAAAGAGTCGTTCGTGAACTTCATACAGGCCCCATTGGTCTAGTGAGTTCGATCGGAATGATCATCATGACCGGGACTGGACTCGCTATTTCGATTCATTTTCTTCTAAGAAAACGAAAGGCGAGACTTCGAAAATCCATCGTTATATAAGATTAAGATTTCCTTTTGACGCAGTTCATTAAAAAGGAATAAAGTTGCCTTTCGTAAATTAGCCGTTGATAAAGGTCGCTGCTTTGTTGATTTTATGTTTCGATGGAAATGGGAAGATAAAGGGGGTGAGAAATTATCAATGGGCTGAAGAAATCGAGTCCGTAAACGAATGTGAACATTTCTTTTTTGCCGTTATGGGGGAGGAGCCTCGGCGAGGAGCGGAGATGCGAACGAATGGTCACTTGGTCATATGGAAGCCTCCATTTCGACTATGCAGAAAATAGAAAAGATTGATTGTAAAAGAAAGATAGCATTCAATTGGCAGAACAATAAAATGAAGGTGAAAGGTAAGCAAGTAGATGGGTATATCGGTTCTTGCTTACCTTTTTTCTTTTTGTGAAACTCGTGCCTTATTTTTTGTATTCGCTTTTCGTTCGGAAATAATAAAATATGATCCGAATGCCGGATCCCACATCCAACGTCGCCAAAATGATGAGCAAGTACGTAAAAAAACCAAATCCATTGGAATTTACATTTTGAATAGCCATATAAGTGAAAAGGGATCCGATAAGCAAATAAATGATCCCTGAGGATAGCATTGTTTGTTTCATTGAAAAAGTCCTCCAATTAATCCTTGAATATGCTGAAGTTGGTCGCGATAGAAAAGCTGCATGACGACTACAAGAGTATTCATGGCTACATGGGCGAAAATAGGAACAAGAATTCTGCCTGTTCTCACATATAAAAAAGCGAATGTGAATCCCATCGCACTATAAAGAAGAATATGTTCGAATTCCATGTGCGCCAGTGCGAAAATGACGGAACTGAACGTCGCGGCAATCCAAAAAGAAAAACGTTTATACAAAGAGCCAAAAATGATTTTTCGAAAAACGATTTCTTCTAAAATAGGTCCGAAAATCGATGAGACAAGCATAGAGGCCGGAAACGTTTTAATAATTTGAAGGATATTTTCTGTATTTTTCGAACCAGGGCCCACCCCAAAAAGATTGGATTCGATGTTGGCGGCGATGCCTTGGGCAAACAGCGCAAGAAATACGCCGGCGATCGCCCACACAATCGACTCGACTGGAGAGGCCGGAGCTTTTCTCACTAATATCGCATTAGAATCGGCTTTTCTTAAAATAAGCAAAACAATGACTAACGTGATGGAAAAGCTGATGACAATCCAATATCCAGGGGTCGCTTGACGCATCATAACCGGGTTTTGTCCTGCCCAAATTCCGATTCGATAGACGAGCGGGACACCGATGAAACTAGATAGCTGCATAAGAATATAAGCCATTAATATATAACCGTATTCTTTTTTCACTTTTTTATGCTCCTTCTCATTTTCAATCATTATTTTCATTCTACTAGCAATTCACATCCCGTTCAAATTCAAGACATATTGGAATAAAATCAACGTCCGGGGAGAAGATAACTTCATGTAAGTCCGCTGTTCAAGTAAAAGAATTCTGGCGAAAAATCTCGAATAAAATTTTTCGCATCATACTTGCAAAAGAAAAAGGTTTTATTTATTATTATAAATGTGTTAGCACTCGAGTGAATAGAGTGCTAACAATATAAATTACATATGAAAACAAGGAGGTTGTTTCACTTGTTAAAACCACTGGGTGATCGCGTCGTAATTGAATTAGTAGAAACGGAAGAAAAAACTGCAAGCGGCATTGTATTGCCAGATACGGCAAAAGAAAAGCCACAAGAAGGCAAAGTGATCGCAGTTGGAACAGGCCGCGTTCTTGACAGCGGTGAACGCGTTGCTCCAGAAGTATCTGTTGGCGACCGCATCATCTTTTCTAAATATGCTGGTACAGAAGTGAAATACCAAGGTGCAGAATACTTAATCCTTCGCGAAAGCGATATTTTAGCAGTGATTGGAGAATAATGAAGAATTCTATTATAATTTGACAATATTTTAACTAAGGAGGTTTTACAATGGCTAAAGATATTAAATTCAGCGAAGATGCTCGCCGTGCGATGCTCCGCGGTGTGGATAAATTAGCTGATGCAGTAAAGGTGACTCTCG
>JADBKC010000222.1 GCA_014896555.1 Caryophanales bacterium
GCTTTAGTTCTTTTAATCTGGGCGTATCCCATAGTTTAGTAGCATTGCTTTTATCAGAGTTTGAAATTTTCTTTAAGATAAAATCTTCGAAAGCAGTTTTAAAATAATTAGGATTTTCGATTTCTTTAAGAGAAATAAAGAATACATTTTGTTCATCATTGAATAGCTTACGGTAAGATTCTTTTTTATCAATTATAAACACTTTGGGGCGAATTTTTACGCTACCGAGTCCAAGGGGTTTACCCATACCAAGTTTATGATGACAGTTTTCAGGCAAATAAAGAACAAAAAGTAATGCGCCCAATTCCTCTTTAGACAGGTTTTCGAAACGAATACGACCTTTAAATTTTTTATTCTCTTTCACCGGGCGGATGACAGTATGTTGTTTGTCATCCAGTATTACTTTACCTTCATTCCATGAGTAAGGATTATTGCTATCAGATGAAGTTTTTCTGTGCCAATAGATTTTATAGCCGCGGATATTGGTATCATCATCCCAATGTTTTAAGTTATTTCTATTTACATTTTCAGGTTGCTCTAAATAATGCTGGAAAGTAGTAGGTTTGGGTTCTGAAAGGATCTTTGGAGAAGTTTTCGGTAAAAAAGCATTTTCATGATTATCCAATAAATCAGCATCCTCAAAAAATACCCGGCTAGCCCATTTATCCTCTTTTCCGAAAATGGCTTCGGCAAAATCGGTTGTATCTGTGTTTTTTAAGTTTTTTGGGATATGATCTCCAATGGTTTTTTCGTAGGGGAGGCGGAAATATCTGGTGTGTCCAAAAGCTATTCTTTCCTCATTATTAAAATCAATATATTTTACAAAGAATATAGGTACTCCATTTTCAAATCGTATTTTTTTGATTTTATGATCATTATTATGATCGTTATTTTTGAATAAATATTTTTCTTTGGCTGATTTTAAAATATCTATGGGTATGTTTCTATTCAAATCTTTTTTATAGTAATCTATGTCTTTGTTCGAAATGTAGATTTTTTCTTTATCAATATCAGGAGGATAAATCCTCCAATTATGTTTTTTGGTATTTCCCATTTTACCAGACCAAACTATCCAACATTCATCATCTTGCATCTCATAATCGAATTCCTTTGTAGTATCATTTATTTTTTCATAACCTAATTGATTATTGGAATCTGTTTTTTGAACAGGAATAATGTAAAATTGTTTTTTACTCGAATCATAATTCAAATATCCAGCTCTTACTTCTTTATTAATCTTTTCCTGATAATGTTTTCTTAAACTTAATATATCAGCTAATCCACGGTAATACAATCTTTCATCATCATAATAATGAAATTTTCCAAAACTAACAATTTCCACAAGGGTTCTAATCATGCCGCGTAAGGAGCTACCCGGGATTTTGTATTGACCATTGATATTAAAAAAGTCAGGGTCGGATTCACCTTTTTCATTGGTATTTCGTATGTATAGAGGAGTTAGAGTTTCAATCTCAAGGTCAATGTGGCCGGTATATCTGTCATTGTGGTATTTATCAAAATCAGGTGCTTGTTGTGTTTCAACAACACAATGATTTAATGGAACAAAATTGTAGGGGGCCTTGGCAGCTTTGACGTCAGCATTTATATCAGAGTTTTGTGATTTCATATCTTGATTTTTTGACGAATATTCCTGAACAGTATATTCTTTTCCTTCGCAAATTATCTTAAGTATTTTATTCCCTTCACGAAAAACGGTTGCTTCTTTTCCATTCAAACTTTCCGGAATATTGAAACGTTTATCGGCTTTCTGATTAATTCCTTCTAATACTACATCGTATCCTTTTTTTGTTTTGACTATACTGATTTTAACTTTTTTTTGTTCCATAATATTTAGATTTTTATTTCAACCATGCGGGTTAATTTAATGGCATATTGCCCGATTTCATTTGGTTCAATATAATTGCGAGTTAATAAAATAAGAGGTCTTCTCAATTCTGTACTGGGGGTTAAATGAAAATTTTCTGCAATATTTTTTCCTAAGGGAGTTTTCATCCCCATCTGAAGTAATGAAATTTTTCCATTTTCCTCCGTCAATACATTTTTTCCTGATATAATTTGTTTAGCATCAAAATATTCTGTTGGTGTGCCTTTTTCATCATTGTCCTGAATATGTTTGACAATCCATTGATTCATTCGTTGAAATATTCGTATTTCCTTAACCGGGTTAAATATTCTTGCTTCTATAAGTTGACAATCATGAATCGATTGTAACAAAACCTCCAAATAATTATCAATAAAAATATCAATGATTAAATCACTTTTGTTCCATTGGACTATATATGTTTGCTCTACATTGTGGCTTATGGCATTTTTTATGGAGTAGACAT
>JADBKC010000055.1 GCA_014896555.1 Caryophanales bacterium
TCTTTCTCCATCCGCTTTTTTATTTTTCTTTCATCTTCTCTGTCTGTATTGGGTTATGGCGGGTAAAAAGAGAACGGAAAGATTTCGATATCAGTGTATATGATATGTACCACGAATTGCGCATGCTGCTCCCAGCTGGATGGGTTGCTGGGGCCATTATTTCCGCCTGTACGCTGGCATTAGGTGTAGAAGTGTCCTGGTTTTCATGCGCTTTATTGGCTACAACCACTCTGCTGCTTAGCTTTTTCAGAGCTCGCTTTTTATCGCCAGCGTGGATTTTTGGCGGTGCGGCCATTCTGTATTATGTGGCGAAAGCAGCTGGCATGGGTCAGCCTAATGCCGATTCAACCGTTTCAGAACCGCTCGTATTTGTATCGCTTTCTGCCCTTGCGGGGCTTCTCCTCATGGGAGAGGGGGCCCTCATTTATCGAAATGCTTGGCGGGATACTTCGCCAAGGCTTGTTCAAAGTCCGCGGGGATTGACGGTAGGCGCCCACTTTTCTCAACGTTCGTGGCTCGTTCCCGTGTTTTTATTGCTTCCTGCTGATCATATTCGTTCTTCTCTTGATTGGTGGCCGTTCTTTTCGATTGGAACACCATCATTCACATTGTTTTTTTTCCCTTTTTTAATAGGGTTTGAACGGACGATGACGGCTTCTATTCCGGAAAGGGCATTGAAGGAAACGGGAAGAAAGGTGATTTGGCTTGGTGTGTTTACCTTTTTACTTGCCTTTGTGTCTCATTGGCTTCCGGTCATAAGCTATGCAGCCTTGATCTTTGCTTTTGCCGGTCGGTTGGCGATTTCCTATTTCGACCATAGTCGGCAAAAAAGCCAGCCCCATTTTTTTACGCCCAGTACGAAAGGTGTTTTGATTTTGGGTGTTCTCCCCTTTACACCCGCTCATAAAATGGGACTGAAAAGCGGGGAAATTATCCGTAAAATGAACGGAGTGGAAGTCAACAGCGAGAAAGAATTTTATGAAGCGCTTCAACGCAACCGTGCATTTTGCAAATTGGAAGTGTATGATGTGAACGGCCAAGTTCGCTTTGCCCAAAGTTCTTTATATGAAGGCGAACATCATGAACTTGGGTTAATTTTCCTTGATGAAGAAAGACATATAAACGGAACAGCTGTATCTTAGCAGCTGTTTCTCATGTTTAAGAGAGGCCTCCCTTTTAGCGAAAGGTTCTTCGTAACATGAAAAGGGCGGTCTTTTTTCATCTGTAAGATTGGCGAATGGTGCCCGCCGTAGCCGAGATGAGACTGGGATTGGTTCGGTAACGATTTCCATGATGATTCGATAATTCATCCATTTGAGTGGATACTTTCAACAAAAATTGATACAATCATTCGCAATATACTTTTTGAGGAGGATGGCTTATGGGAGTACACAACTACTTTAAAAGCTTATCAGACTTAGAAAATCTATTTCGTTGTCCGGGAAAGTTTAAATATCAAGAACACTCGGTTGCAGCCCATTCTTTTAAAGTGACGAAAATTGCACAATTTTTAGGAACGGTTGAAGAAGCTCACGGCGAAAAGGTAGATTGGAAAGCATTGTATGAAAAAGCGCTCAACCATGATTATGCAGAATTGTTTACCGGTGATATAAAAACGCCTGTGAAATACGCTTCTAATGAATTAAAAGAGCTATTTTCACAAGTGGAGGCGCAAATGACGAAGAAATTTGTGGAAAAAGAATTTCCCAAAGAATTTCAATCTATCTATATGGGACGGTTTCAAGAAGGGAAAGATGATACATTAGAGGGGAGAATTTTATCAGTGGCGGATAAAATTGATTTGCTCTATGAATCGTTCGGGGAAATCCAGAAAGGAAATCCGGAACCTCTTTTCCGCGAAATTTATCAGGAAGCTTTGTCTACTATTATGGAGTTTAAAGATATGAATTGCGTTCAATATTTTTTGAAGGAAATCGTGCCTGATTTATTATCGGAGACATACATTCCACAAAGTGAACTGGAACAAATGACAGAAGATATTATTTTCAAAAAACAAAATCTGTCTAAATAAAAAAACAAAATCTGTCTAAATAAACAGAAAGCAGTAATTTTTTGTAAATGACTTTTCAGTTTATTCTGTATGTTATATGATGGATACCAGAATGGTGCTATAAGGGGTGTGAATATGGAAGGGAAAATATTGTTGGCAATGTTTGTTCCCGGATTACTGGTGCTGCTGTTTGCGCGTATCACGTACAATGAAGTCATTGGACTGGTTTTAACTGTCGCCTTAATCGCTGCTTCCGCTTACAAAGGATATACTCATACGTGGCCTTTGGTGATCATTGATGCCGTTTCTTTAACGGCTGGATTTTGGTTATCCAACCATTGGAGAAGAAGTCAAAAGAAAAGCGCTTAGGAACTGTTGCTGATTATTCCTGGCGCTATTTTTTTGCTGTTCGAGTTGGAGGGAGATTTTGACTCTGCGGCTTTTTGACTTCGCATGATCAGACAGCAGACTCCTGCCGACAGAAGTTTCTTCAATGAAAGACAGTGTAGCAACCTACTGAAAACATCTTGTTTTCCATTGTTTTTTTACATTAGTTTATCGCATGAAAAACTTCAAAGGGTGTGAAAGGATAAAGCAGCTTATTTTTTGGGGCTGCTTTTTTGATTGTTTTGGATCTTGTTCCTGCTCTTGCTCTTTTTTTTATATAGTCTAATGACTTGTTTTATGATGTACACAATAAAAAAGAGAGCAAGCGTTATAAATTCTTCTTTTTCCATTTTTCGGAAGGGATCAAGCGTTTTTAAAAACGCGTTTTGACTTCGATAACCCAACAGCAAATCAAGCGAAAAAATTAAAGCGAAAAGAACCGCGATGATTAAAAGAACGGAAAAAATGACCTTCATGATGACATCCTCACAACATATGTTTTCTTTATTTTTCTCTATGTTGTCCCAGATCATGTAAGAAAAAAGTTCGTATAATCTCCTCGGTATATGCGGGAAACTACACATACATCCATTTTTTGAAAACGAGGGATTATGATGGGATTGTTTAAGAAAATGTTCTTTCATAAAGGCAAAAAGAACAAACAGAAAAAACAGGTGAGCAAAAAACAAGAGCAATTAGGACAATCCAAAAATGTGCCAAAAGGAGATATAGAGAAATCGCTTGCGACCAATATAGATCTCATCAAAGAAACAACGGGCAACAGCAGCGATATCATTATTCGTGTCATCAAAATGGGGCGAGAAAAAGATATCACAGCTGCCATTATTTATACGGAAGGGCTTGTCGACGATCTGACGGTAAAAGACTTTTTGATAGAATCGTCCATGAAAGATACGAACGAACAAAATTTAAAAAACCCGAACTTAGCGCTTCAGGTATTGAAAGAAAAAATTTTACCAATCGGAGAAGTGAAGGAATTAGATTGTTGGGGAGATTTGTTTAGTAATTTAATGACGGGACAAACGATCATCTTAGTGGATGGTGTTTCTAAAGCGTTAACGGCTAATACAAGAGGTGGGGAAAAGCGACAAATATCGGAGCCGGTCACGGAAATCTCTATTCGAGGACCAAAGGACAGTTTTACGGAAACAATCCGAACAAACACGGCCTTAATTAGAAAAAGAATTAAAAATCCGAATCTATGGATGGAATCCATGAAAATTGGCAAAGTGACGCAGACAGATGTGGCAATTATGTATATTAACGGAATTGTCAATGAAAAAGTGGTAGAGGAAGTCAGGATAAGGTTAAAGCGGATCAATATCGATAGTATTCTGGAGACTGGCTACATAGAACAGCTGATTGAGGAGAAAACGTTTACTACGTTTCCGACGCTGTTTCATACCGAAAGGCCGGATGTGGCGGCGGCTAATCTATTGGAAGGAAGAGTAGCGATATTAGTGGATGGTACACCGTATGTTCTCTTGGCGCCGGCCGTTTTTATCCAGTTTTTTCAGGCAGTGGATGATTATTATGGCAGGTTTGACCTTAGTTCCGCCCTCCGTTTTTTGCGAGTGTTGATTTTTTTTATTTCTCTCGTAGGTCCGGATATCTATATTGCGGCCACTACCTTTCATCAGGAAATGATACCGACCTCACTTGTGATTGCGCTGGCGGCTCAGCGTGAATCGGTTCCTTTTCCGGCGTTTGTGGAAGCAATGATTATGGAAGTCACGTTTGAAATTTTGCGCGAAGCCGGGGTCAGGCTTCCGCGGGCAATCGGTCAAACGGTATCGATTGTGGGAGCGATTGTCCTTGGCCAGTCAGCAGTACAAGCAGGATTTGTATCACCGGCTATGCTCATTGTCGTTTCGATTACAGCCATTGCCAATTTTGCGACCCCTGCTTATTCTATTGCGATATCGGCGCGCTTGATTCGTTTTATTATTATGGTGATGGCGGCGACATTCGGGTTTTACGGCTGCTTGATGGGAATATTGGTGATGGTCATTCATCTATGCAGTCTTCGCTCATTTGGGGTGCCGTATATGACTCCGCTTGCTCCTTTTATACCGGCTAATTTTGGCGACACTGTGGTTCGAAAGCCGATATGGGAATATAAAGAGAGACCACGGCTCATTAGCCAATCGAATGTGACAAGAGAGGGTGAACATCAGCGGCCGCAGCCGCCGGATCATTCCCATTCTAAGAACGAAAATGAAAAAGGTGAAAAAAATGATTCGTAAGCGGTCCTTATTGCTCATGATAGTATGTTCGCAACTTCTCCTTTCAGGGTGTTGGAGCAAGAGAGAACTAACCGATCTGGCGTTGGTGTTGGCACTCGGCATTGATATGACAAAGGATGGAAAATATGAAGTCAGCATGCAAATTGTCAATCCTGGAAATGTAGCTGGAGCTACCCAACAAGGTGGCGGAGGACAAGGACTGCCGATAGTCGTGTATCATCAAAAAGGTGATAACATCATTGAAGCTGTCAGAAAAGCTTCTACAATGATTTCAAGGCGTTTGTACTTTTCTCACACGAATATGCTCGTAATAGGAGAAAAAGTGGCTAAAAAAAATATACCTGTTATTCTGGAAGCCATCGAAAGAGACCAACAATTTCGAAATACAACAACAATGGTGGTTGCAAAAGGAACAAAGGCGCAGACCATTTTAGAAACATTGACGCCAATTGATAAAATTCCCGCTGATCAAATTCGCAAAACGCTGACGACTTCCGAGTCAATTTGGAGTGAAACATTTCCAACCAATATAACTGATGTAATTAATCAATTAATCTCCCCAGGGAAACAACCGGTCATTCCGGGGATCAGGCTGGTCCATAACAGTGAACAAAAGGGGACGATGGAAAACCTGCAAAGAACAAATCCGATGAGTAATATCGAAATATGCGGATTCGCCATGATTAAAGATGGAAAACTAAAAAATTGGGTGTACGGCAAAACAGCGCGAGGAGTAACCTGGACGCTGGGAAAGATGCGAGCCACGAGTGTAAGCGTCGATTGGGGCGGAAGAAAAAAGGCTCTTTCCTATGAAGTGATTCGGGACAAAACAAAGCTGAATGCCACAATGAAAAACGGAAAGCCAGTGGGGTCCGTCTTGGTGAAAGTAGAAGGCGATATTGGAGAAATGCTCGTTCCGATTGACATCACGAACTTGCGAGTCATACAAAAAATAGAGAGGCTAACCAATAAAGCTATTGAAAGAGAGATTGAGCGAGCGATCAAAATCGCTCAACGAAACCACACGGATATTTTTGGATTTGGCGATGGGATCTATCGTCACGATCCGAAATATTGGAAAAAAATACACACGAGGTGGAGCGATGATTATTTCCCAACTATGAACATAAAGGTTGAAGTGAGAACGCACATACGGCGTTCAGAATTGCGGACAAAATCATTCCTGTCCACTATTAAGGAAGAAAAAAGGCGGTGATCCATGAATGGAGAAGGCAAAATTAGACGGCCTCCAGTTATTCATCCTCATCTTTCTATTTGAAATGGGAAGTGCCATTGTCCTCACTTTAGGCGGCCAGGCTAAGCAAGATGCTTGGATGACGATATTAGGTGGACTTTTAGGAGGACTGCTTTTATTTCTTGTCTACCATCGCCTTTATTTGTATTTTCCCGACAAGACTTTGGCCACTTATGCACAAGACCTTTTAGGGACGTTTGTAGGGAAAGTGATCGGCTTTATCTATTGCATTTATTTTCTTTATTTAGCAGCAAGAGTTCTGCGTGATTTCGGGGAATTAGTGGCAACATTTGCCTATCCTGAGACGCCTGTGCTGATTATTAATGCCATTATGATGGCGACCGTTTTATATGGCCTGAACAAAGGAATAGAAGTAATCGCGAGAACTAGCCAATTATCCTTTGTAGTCCTTTATTTGCTGGCGATTTCGGGCTTTATATTGGTGGTCATTTCTGGTTTAATCAAACTGGAGAATTTACAGCCGATGCTGGAAAACGGGATTCGGCCTGTGTTGAAAACAATCGTTAAACAAACAATATATGTCCCATTTGGCGAAATCGTTATTTTCACCATGTTGCTGCCGTATTTAAACAAGCCCGAAAAAGGAAAAATCATTGGATTAACGGCGATTACACTCAGTGGAATTAATTTAACCATCGTAAGTGTCGTCAATGTCGCGGTGCTGGGGGTGGATGGTTTTTCAAGGGCGACTTTTCCTCTGTTAGCAACCATCCAGCTAATCGAAGTGGCTGATTTTTTGGAACGGATGGATATCTTTTTTTTGATTGCATTAGTGATTGGCGGTTTTATTAAAGTTAGTTTGTGTCTCTATGTTGCCTCCATCGGATTTGCTGAAATTTTTCGGATCTCTGATTATAAAAAGCTATTGTATTTGCTGGTTCCGGTGCTGATCGTCGCATCGCTTTCCATTGCTGATAATTTTTTCGAGCACATGAAAGAGGGACTTGATTTAGTTCCTCTCGTTTTACACTTGCCGCTTCAAGTCGTCATTCCTATCTTTTTACTCATCATTGCCTTTTTTAAAAACAGAAAAAAACAAAAAAAAGGACAAGCAACAGAGCAAACGGGAAAGGATTCAGCGGAATCGTGAAGATTGGCTGCTTGCGTTGAGTATGGAATTTCTTTATGGAAAAGAAAAATTGATGTTTAAAAGAGTGATCAATGCCATTGATTGCTTTTATTTTTATCCATTTTCTTTGAATTGAAACGAAAATTTGTTCGCATATAATTGGTGAAAGGGAAGGGAATTATGGTAGAATGGGTTATAACCAGATAAAGGATAGTCTGTCACTGCTCACTTTATGTGATCCTTTATATATATAAAACAGCCATTAAAGGGAGGTACTCTTCTTTTCGGCTGATGAATGCTGTCAAAATAGGGGGGATCTTGCGAGTGGAAAACCGCTTCGAACTTGTTTCGAAATATCGTCCGCAAGGCGATCAGCCGAAAGCTATTCAACAGCTGGTCAAAGGAATACGGGAAGGAAAGAAGCATCAAACGCTTCTTGGTGCTACTGGAACAGGCAAAACGTTCACGATCTCGAATATGATTAAAGAAGTGAATAAACCGACATTGGTCATCGCTCATAATAAAACGTTAGCCGGCCAATTATATAGTGAGTTTAAAGAGTTTTTCCCGAATAATGCAGTAGAATATTTTGTTAGTTATTACGACTACTATCAACCGGAAGCGTATGTGCCGCAGACGGATACGTATATAGAAAAAGATGCCAGCATCAATGATGAAATTGATAAATTGAGGCACTCTGCCACGTCTGCTCTTTTTGAACGGCGAGATGTGATTATCATTGCCAGCGTCTCCTGCATTTACGGTTTAGGTTCGCCGGAAGAATACCGAGAATTGGTCGTATCTTTGCGAGTCGGAATGGAGATGGAACGGGACGATCTTCTTCGTCGGCTTGTGGATATCCAATACGAACGCAATGACGTTAATTTTCAGCGGGGAACCTTTCGAGTACGGGGCGATGTGGTCGAAATTTTTCCCGCTTCCCGGGATGAGCACTGCATCCGAATTGAGTTTTTTGGAGATGAAATTGACCGCATCCGCGAAGTCAATGCATTGACAGGAGAAATTCTTGGCGAACGCGAACATGTGGCCATTTTCCCTGCTTCTCACTTTGTCACAAGAGAAGAAAAAATGAAGCTGGCCATTCACAATATTGAAATCGAACTGGAAGAACGTTTAAAAGAGCTGCGGGACCAAGGAAAACTGCTGGAAGCGCAAAGACTTGAGCAAAGAACTCGATATGATTTGGAAATGATGAGAGAGATGGGATTTTGTTCTGGAATAGAAAACTATTCCCGGCATTTGACGTTAAGACCACCGGGATCCACTCCTTATACGCTTCTTGATTATTTTCCAGATGATTTTTTAATCGTGGTCGATGAATCGCATGTGACTTTGCCGCAAATTCGGGGAATGTACAATGGGGATAGAGCAAGAAAACAAGTGCTAGTGGATCATGGTTTCCGGCTGCCGTCTGCTTTAGACAACCGTCCTTTAACGTTTGAAGAGTTTGAAAAGCATATTAACCAAATTGTGTACGTATCGGCGACTCCAGGTCCTTACGAGATGGAACATTGTCCGGAAATGGTGGAGCAAATCATTCGTCCGACAGGTTTGCTCGATCCGACCATCGATGTCCGACCAATCGAAGGGCAAATTGATGATTTGATTGCCGAAATTCAAGAACGAACGAAGAGAAATGAACGGGTGCTTGTGACTACTTTAACAAAAAAAATGGCAGAGGACTTGACGGATTATTTGAAAGAAATCGGCATTAAAGTTCAGTATTTGCATTCAGAAGTGAAGACGTTGGAACGGATTGAAATCATCCGCGATTTGCGTCTTGGTAAATTTGACGTATTGGTCGGGATCAATTTATTAAGAGAAGGATTGGATATTCCGGAAGTTTCTCTTGTGGCGATTTTGGATGCCGATAAGGAAGGATTTTTGCGGTCGGAACGCTCTTTAATTCAAACGATCGGCCGCGCCGCTCGAAATGCAAACGGCCATGTCATCATGTACGCCGACAAAATCACCGAATCCATGGAAAAAGCGATTTCGGAAACAAAACGACGCCGCGCCATTCAGGAAGCGTACAATCAAGAGCATGGTATCACGCCTAAAACGATTCAAAAAGGCATTCGCGATGTCATTCGGGCTACTTACGCTGCAGAAGAACAAGAAACTTACGAAGAGGCTCCTAAGAAGAAACTGTTTGCTGAAGAAAGGAATCGTTTGATTGCCAGTCTCGAAACAGAAATGAAAGAAGCAGCCAAAGCGCTAGACTTCGAACGGGCTGCCCAGCTTCGCGATGCGATTTTAGAGTTAAAAGCGGAAGGATGACCATCATGGGAAAAAATCAAATCATTGTTAAAGGAGCACGTGCCCATAATCTGAAAAATATTGATGTCGCCATTCCAAGAGATCAATTGGTTGTTTTAACCGGGCTATCGGGTTCTGGAAAATCTTCTTTGGCGTTCGATACGATCTATGCGGAAGGCCAAAGAAGGTATGTTGAATCTTTGTCTGCTTATGCACGCCAGTTTCTCGGACAAATGGACAAGCCGGATGTAGACGCCATCGAGGGGCTGTCGCCGGCTATTTCCATTGATCAAAAGACGACAAGTCGGAATCCCCGCTCCACTGTGGGAACCGTAACAGAAATATACGACTACTTGCGTCTGTTATTTGCCCGTATCGGCCATCCGATTTGCCCTAACCACGGCATTGAAATTACTTCTCAAACGATTGAACAAATGGTGGACCGCATTATGCAATATCCCGATCGGACAAGACTGCAAATACTTGCCCCGGTGGTATCAGGGAAAAAAGGAACGCATGCCAAAACGCTGGAGAACATGAAGAAGCAAGGGTATGTACGTCTTCGTGTCGATGGGGAAATGCGGGATATAGAAGAAGACATTCAATTAGACAAGAATAAAAAGCATTCGATTGAAGTAGTGGTGGACCGCATTGTCGTAAAAGACGGAATCCATTCCCGCCTGGCCGATTCTTTAGAAGCGGCGCTGAAATTGGGGGAAGGAAAAGTCATCATCGATGTCATTGGACAAGAAGAACTGTTATTCAGTGAACACCATGCTTGTCCGTATTGCGGTTTTTCGATCGGTGAGCTGGAGCCGCGCATGTTTTCATTCAACAGTCCATACGGCGCCTGTCCGACTTGCGACGGGTTGGGTTCCAGATTAAAAGTGGATGTTGATCTTGTCATTCCTGATTGGAATTTGAGTTTGCGCGAGAACGCGATTGCGCCGTGGGAACCTAGCAGCTCTCCATATTATCCGCAGCTTTTAAAGGCGGTATGCGATCATTACGGCATTGATATGGATATACCCGTCAAGGATATACCAAAGCCGCTTTTAGACAAAATTTTGTACGGATCAGATGGCGAGAGCATTTATTTTCGCTACGTGTCCGATTTCGGCCAAGTTCGGGAAAATGATATTGAGTTTGAAGGAGTGATCCCGAACGTTGAGCGCCGATATCGAGAAACAACGTCCGATTATATACGCGAGCAAATGGAAAAATACATGGCTCATCAAAAATGCCCGACTTGCAAAGGGCATCGTTTAAGGAAAGAGGCCTTGGCTGTCAAAATCGGCGGTCTTCATATCGGAGAAGTCACTCAATTTTCTATTAAGGAAGCGAAACAGTTTTTTGAAAACCTCACATTGACGGAGAAGGAAAAGAAAATTGCCCATTTGATTTTGCGTGAGATCAGCCAACGGCTTGGTTTTCTAGATAATGTCGGCCTCGATTATTTAACGTTAAGCCGTGCAGCCGGAACGCTCTCAGGCGGCGAGGCGCAGCGTATTCGTCTAGCCACACAAATCGGTTCTCGGCTGACGGGGGTCTTATATGCTTGGATGAACCATCTATCGGGCTGCATCAGCGTGACAATGATCGATTAATCGAAACACTGAAAGAAATGAGGGATATTGGCAATACGTTAATCGTTGTGGAACATGATGAAGATACGATGTTAGCCGCTGATTATTTAATCGACGTTGGACCAGGAGCAGGCGTCCATGGGGGAGAGATCGTATCAGCGGGTACGCCTGAGGAAGTGATGAAAGATCCTAACTCGCTCACGGGCCAATATTTATCAGGGAAAAAGTTTATCCCGCTGCCGCTGGAACGGCGAAAACCAGATGGCCGTTTTATTGAAATAACAGGAGCAAAAGAAAACAATTTAAAAAATGTGAAAGCGACGTTTCCGCTAGGATTATTTATCGCTGTCACCGGCGTTTCAGGATCCGGAAAGAGCACCCTTGTCAATGAGATTCTTTACAAGGCGCTTGCTCAAAAGCTGTACCAATCCAAACAAAAGCCAGGCCAGCATAAAGAAGTGAAAGGCATTGAACATTTGGATAAAGTGATCGAAATTGACCAGTCCCCTATTGGGCGCACTCCGCGATCCAATCCAGCTACCTATACAGGCGTTTTTGACGATATCCGCGATGTGTTTGCCCAAACGAATGAAGCGAAGATGCGCGGATACAAGAAAGGACGATTCAGCTTTAATGTGAAAGGCGGCCGTTGTGAAGCTTGCCGCGGTGATGGCATTATCAAAATCGAAATGCATTTTCTTCCGGATGTGTATGTTCCATGTGAAGTCTGCCAAGGGAAAAGATACAACCGGGAAACGCTCGAAGTGAAATATAAAGGAAAAAACATTGCAGATGTATTGGATATGACTGTGGAAGATGCGCTTGAATTCTTTGAGAACATTCCGAAAATCAAGCGTAAACTGCAGACGATTGCGGATGTCGGTCTCGGCTATATCAAACTGGGTCAGCCTGCTACCACATTGTCGGGAGGGGAAGCACAGCGTGTCAAGCTTGCCTCCGAATTGCATCGCCGTTCTACGGGAAGAACGTTTTATATTTTGGACGAACCGACGACAGGACTTCATGTGGATGATATTGCCCGGCTTCTAAAAGTCCTTCAGCGGCTTGTGGAAAACGGCGACACGGTGCTTGTAATTGAACATAACCTTGATGTAATCAAAACAGCCGATTATATTATTGATTTAGGACCCGAAGGCGGCGATAAAGGCGGTACCATCGTGGCTACAGGAACGCCTGAAGAAGTGGCCGAGGTGGAACAATCGTATACTGGAAAATATTTAAAGAAAATTTTAAAACGCGACGAAGAGCGCATGAAACAAAAAATAGCGGAACACGAACATGCGACTTCTTAATCAAAACAGCGGAAGGGTGCTCCCTTCCGCTGTTTTGATGTGGTATAGACAACTAGATGGATAAAAGGTAATCTATAGATGTAAACGCTTTAATTTCCTTTAGCCATTAGAACAAGGAGGGATTTGATGCGAGTCATCAAAGTAGCCAACTATGAGGAAATGAGTCAAAAAGCTGCGGAATGCATCATCTGCCAAGTGAGAGAAAAACCCGATTCTGTTCTCGGTCTGGCCACAGGGGGAACCGTGATCGGAACGTATCAACTATTAGTAAAAGACTATCAAGAAAATGGGACGTCTTACCAGCAGATTCGAACGGTTAATTTGGATGAATACATAGGTGTAAGCGCCGAACAAGAGCAAAGCTACCATTTTTATATGAAAAAAAGGCTGTTTGGCCATATCCAAATCCCGCCTGAAAACACTCATTTGCCTAACGGACAAGCGGAAGATCTTGTAGAAGAATGCAAGCGGTATGAAGAAACGATTGAAAGCCTTGGAGGCATTGATCTTCAGCTTCTTGGCATCGGTGTGAATGGTCATATCGGTTTTAATGAACCGGGTACGCCTTTTGACTCGAAAACCCATATTGTGGAACTGTCGGAATCGACCCGAAAAGCCAATGCGAGATTTTTCAACACCCCTGAGGAAGTTCCGAAGCAAGCTATTACGATGGGGATTGATACGATTATGAAGAGTAAGAAGATTTTACTGTTAGCGTCTGGATTGAAAAAATCGCCTATTATCCACCAACTTTTTCAGAAGGGAATTACAGAAGAGATTCCCGCTTCTATTTTAAAAAGACATGAGAATGTGGTGCTAATTGCGGATGAAGAAGCGCTTTCCTTTGTCGATCCTATGTGGATGGAGACGGAGGTGGAATCTTGAACATTAATAAAAACTCTCCGCTTCCTATTTATTATCAATTGAAAAAGGCCATTAAAGAATGGATTGAAAAAAAAGAGCTGGTTCCCGGGGACGTGATTCCGTCGGAAAGGCAGTTCGCAGAAATGTATTCTATTAGCCGAATGACGGTCAGACAAGCGATCAATCATTTGGTAAATGAAGGATATTTAATACGCAAGAGGGGAAAAGGCACATTTGTAGCTGATAGAGAGAGGGAAAAAACGATGAAAATGAAGGGCCTAAAAAGTTTTTCAGAAGATATGAGACAAAGAGGATTGCAGCCGGAAGCAAAAGTGTTAGAATTTAAAGTGTTGCCTGCAGAGCCCCTTTCTGCGCAAAAACTTCAAATTGAGGAATATGCCCCAATTTATAAGGTCATAACGATTCGATCAGCGGATCAGGAGCCAATGGCGTTTGAAACATCTTACATGCCGGTTTCTTTAATGCCGACATTAACGAAAGAAACAGTCGAAACATCTGTATATGAGTATCTGGAAAAAACGTTAATGTTGAGAATAGACGGAGCATCGCAAACATTAGAGGCAGCTCCAGCGAAAAAGAAGGTAGCGGAAATGTTGAAAATAGAAGAAAATGATCCGGTTTTATTAGTCAAAAGGGTCAGCTATTTAGAAGATGGCCGTCCCTTTGAGTTTGTCGATTCTGTTTACCGCGGTGATCGTTATCAATTTTGTACAGAGTTGATCAGGGTATAGAGAGGATTGAGGAGGATTTTTTTATGCTTAGTTTTTTACAAAAAATTGGTAAATCATTAATGCTCCCCATTGCAGTGCTGCCAGCAGCCGGTTTATTATTGCGCCTTGGCCAACCGGATTTGTTGAATATTCCGTTTATTGCTGAGGCGGGTAATGCGTTTTTCGGAAGCATGACCATTGATCCCGCTCATGATCCAGGAGCGACTTTTAGCAATTTGGCCTTGCTTTTTGCTATTGGGGTTGCCATCGGCTTTGCACAAGACAGCAATGGAGCTGCAGCCTTGGCCGGTGCCATAGGCTATATAGTACTGGTGTTTACAACACATGCTATTAATAACACGATCAATATGGGAGTATTGGGTGGAATAATCGCCGGCATTTCTGCGGGAATGCTCTACAATAAATACCATGATTTAAAGTTGCCGACTTGGCTTGCCTTTTTTGGCGGCCGCCGCTTTATACCGATTGTGACAGCTGTTTCAGCTGTCATTCTTGGGCTCCTTTTCGGCTACATTTGGCCTTATGTTCAAGATGGAATTGATTCTCTTGCCCATTGGATTATTGGTGCAGGCGCAGTGGGTGTTGCGGCGTACGGATTTTTAAACCGGTTATTCATTCCGTTAGGCTTGCATCATATTATTAACACATTGATTTGGTTTGATTTCGGCTCTTATACAGATGCGAAAGGAAACGTTTTTCATGGCGATATTACCCGATTTTTACACGGGGATCCAAAAGCAGGAACCTTTACGGCCGGATTCTTCCCTATTATGATGTTTGGCTTGCCTGGAGCTTGTTTGGCGATGATTGCCACTGCCAAAAAGGAGCGCCGCAAAAAAGTCGCTGCCTTGTTGGTGGGAATGGCATTGACGGCATTTGTGACGGGGGTTACCGAACCAATTGAATTTTCGTTTATGTTTATATCGCCGTTGCTTTATGTTGTTCACGCTCTATTAACCGCTTCTTCCTTAGCGGTTACTTATATTCTTGGGATTCACGATTCTTTCAGTTTTTCAGCAAGCTTAATAGATTATCTGCTCAACTTTGGAATTGCGCAAAAACCTATATTGCTCTTAGTCGTCGGAGTTTTTTATTTCATCGTTTATTTTATTGTCTTCTACTTCGTGATCAAATGGCGTGATTTAAAAACTCCTGGGCGTGATGATGAAGAAGATATGGCCGAGGAACAAGACGGATTGTTCGTTGACGATAAATATATGAGAATGTCCGCAGGTTTTTTAGAAGGATTAGGCGGGAAAGGAAATATTACCAATATTGATAACTGTGCTACTCGGCTGCGCCTGGAAGTCCGCAGCAGCGATGATATTGATGAACAACGGATTAAGCGTTCAGGTGCTCGCGGCGTGATGAAAACGAGTAAAACAAGTGTGCAAATTATTGTAGGCCCAGATGTAGAATTTGCTGCAGAGGCGCTGAAAAAGCTGGCGGCTATGGAACAGCCTCATGAATCCTTGATCAAGCCGTCGGAAAAGACTGCTGATAACGATCAACGCTCAGCAGACATAGGTAAAACATTTGACACACATTCATTTGCCTCTCCGTTATCCGGAACATTGATGGTTATGACAAAAGTGCCAGATCAAGTATTTTCACAAAAGATGATGGGAGACGGATTTGCGATTGATCCGATAGATGGAAAAGTCGCTGCCCCATTTAACGGTACGATCCTATCTGTTTTTCCAACTAAGCATGCGATTGGCTTAAAAGGAGAAAACGGATTGGAAGTGTTGATTCATATGGGAATTGATACGGTTCATTTAAAAGGAGAAGGGTTTACGATGTTCGTAAAGGAAGGGGACAAGGTGGTTCAAGGTCAAGAAATTGCTTTTATGGACATCCAAGCTATAAAAGAAAAAGTGCCTTCCATCATTACCCCGATAGTCTTTACGAACTTAGCAGAAGGCCAAAAAGTCAAACTGCGAAAACAAGGACCAATTCAAAGGGGAGATACCCATTTCATAGAAATCCAATAGAGCTGCCGGCAGCAACAAATCCCTATGGAACGATGATGGAAATCGTTCTGTAGGGGTTTTTCTTTTGCCTTAAAAAGGCGAGCGCCCTTTAAAACTCTTTCGAATCAGGCAAAAAAGGTTCAAAGATAAGTGCTTGAATTTACGTTTGATCGCTGCCGCAGCACGAATGTTAAAAGGATTCGTCTTTGGAGAAAAATTAAACAGTTAAACGTTCAATCAATGTATAAGACATTTCCTTTTGAGAAATACGTGTGCCATCGCAAGCCTGGCGAAACAAACTTCTTCCCATTTCTGAAAGCGGGATGTCGATTGTTGTCATATTCATCAAATAGGAGATGGGCTGATTATTAAAACCGATGATCGCCAATTGTTCAGGAACAGAAATGCCTTTTTGTTGGCATTGAAGAAGCGCACCTGCTGCTACTTCGTCGCTGGTGATCACTAAAGCAGACGGAGGATCCGGCATTTTTGAAATGCGTTCTATGATCTCCACTCCGTCCTCAAGAACGAGGCAGTGGTCAAAGACATAATCCTTTCTATATGGTTCGTTGATGTTTTTTAAAAAATCACGATAAGCGCGAATTCTTTGCTGACTGTTTGTTCCAGAAGTTCTTCCAATGCTGATGCCAATTTTTCTGTGGCCTTTTTTGAATAGTAAATCGAGTGCTGCTTGAAAACATTGATAATGATGAATAAAGGTGCAAGAAATAGGTTTTTCCCGAGCATCTTCGCATAAAACGATTGTTCCGTATTGTTGATATTCTTCAATCCATTCCCAGCTTCCCGCCCGCGAACAAATAATCAGGGCGTCAATTTGCTTATATTTCAACATTTTGAGCGCTTCCAGTTCCCGTTGGGGTACATAATTGGTTTGGAACAAGACAAGCTGGTGATTTTGAGTGATCGCCTCATCTGCAATCCCTTCCATCAACTGTCCAAAGTAAGGGTGATTCAAAAACGGAACAGCCACTCCAATCAAATGCGTCTTTCCTTTGCTTAAATGCACGGCATTGATATTCCGATGATAATGGCATTTTTCAATGGCATCTAGTACGGCAGCCCTTTTTGCTTCGCTTACATAGGGATGGTGGTTCAGAACACGGGAAACCGTTGTGACGGAAACACCCGCCATTTTGGCTATATCTCTAATATTGGCCATAAATGCTCCTCCCTCCATAAAATCGCTCTTGCTTTGAAACGCGTTTCATCCATTAACGTTATAGATGAAAGGGGAGATGTAGAAATGGGTTTGCTATCATTGATCATAATGTGTGGTTCTATTCTTATTTTAACATCCATTGCAGTCAAGGTAGGCGAGAATAACGGATACAGAGAAGAGAAAAATGAAAAAGATCCATTTAGTTATTTGTTTCGTGTGTATGAGAAAGAAAAAAACGATGATTGATCTCGGTTATAGAAAAGAGCTTTCTTTGGACGAAAGCTTAACGATCGTGTTTTTGCGTTCTGATTCTGCTTTTTCCGATTGTTATTATCCTATAAACTTGTTTGAAATGAAACTTTTTTCGTTCTTTTTTCGTATTTATAATAAAAGATGGGGGGCCGCGATTCTTGTGGAATCCAATCTCGAAAGCCGGGATAAAAACGCTTTTACGTTGAATAATAATAGTAATGAGCAAATTAATCAGGAAAGAAGGGTTTACAAGTGAAAAAATTATTTCGTTCCCGCGTAGACCGCAAGTTAGCGGGAGTGCTAGGCGGAATTGCCCAAATGTTGGGAGTCGACTCCACCATTATTCGGGTTTTGTTTATTATCTTGTTGTTTCCAACAGGCTTTTTTCCATTAGCGATTACTTATTTGCTATTAATGTTTGTCATGCCTAATGAAGAGGATGTTTATAGATGAGATGGCTGTTAGGCATTGTCATCAATGCGGTTTTATTTGTGGCTTTGGCTGGTTGGTTT
>JADBKC010000056.1 GCA_014896555.1 Caryophanales bacterium
AATCATGGAAAGAAGTAAAACTTGAAACAGAAGGAAAAATTGAAAAGATCGAAATCAAGTCAAAGGAAACAACGGTTTCCATCGGCGATAAAACAAAAGTTGGAGATATAGTTGTACCTGAAGGATCTAGCGGGAAAGATGTTATTAAGAACTATGATCAAGTAAAAGAAAATATTGAAAAAATTGGTGGAAAAGAGAATCCAGAGGCTAAATCAACTACCCCTCCAAGGAGAGGTGGAGGAGGGTCGAAACCGATCGATCAATCTTCATTTGAGTTAACCGTCATGCACACAAATGATACGCATGCACATTTAGACAATATTGCTAGACGCATCACTGCCATTAAGCAGGTAAGACAAGCAAACCCTAATTCGCTTTTATTAGATGCGGGCGACGTGTTCTCTGGGACACTGTATTTTAGCGAATTTAATGGACTGGCAGATTTAGAGTTTATGAATCTTGCTGGCTATGATGCTATGACTTTCGGAAATCATGAGTTTGACAAAGGAACGGCGACGCTCGCAAACTTTGTGAAAGATGCGAAATTCCCATTTGTCAGCGCCAATGTCGACTTCTCTAAAGATGATCACCTAAAAGCTCGTTTCAATAATGCTGTATCTTCAAATCCAGAAAATGGACAAATTTATAATGGCATCATCAAAAATGTAAATGGAGAAAAGGTCGGTATCTTCGGTCTGACAACAGCTGAAACAAAAAATATTTCAAGTCCCGGTGAAGATGTTGTCTTTGAAGATTACATTGAACAGGCGGAAAAAGCAGTTGAAGCATTCGAAGCTCAAGGAGTTAATAAAATTATCGCATTAACCCATATTGGGTTTAACGACGGCGGCGGAGATAACGACCTTACGCTGGCAAAAGCAGTTGAAGGAATTGACGTGATTGTGGGCGGCCATTCTCACGATAAGCTTGCGGAGCCGATTGTTGATGAAACAGGTGCAGAGCCGACGATTATTGTTCAAGCGAATGAATACAGCAAGTATCTTGGTACGCTGGATGTTGAATTCGATCAGAACGGAAAAGTGATCGGCCACGCAGGAAAGTTAATTGAAATTGATAAAAAAGTAAATGACGCTTATGAGCTGCAAGATGATCCTGAAGCAGCCCGAATTTTGGCTGAAAAATACAAACCGACAGTTGTAGAAAAACAAAATACGGTTGTTGGACAAGCAACAGTTGATCTCATTGGCGGAAATCCACCTGCACGTGTCGGTGAAACAAACTTAGGAAATTTGATCACTGACGGCATGCTGGCAAAGGCGAAAACGATCAATCCTGATACAGTTATTGCTCTTCAAAACGGGGGTGGAATTCGTACTACTGTCCCTGCCGGAGATATTACATTAGCAAAAATAATGGAAGTCATGCCTTTTGGGAACTCGTTGGGAATAATGAGTTTGACAGGTGCTGAAATCAAAGAGGCGCTGGAATTCAGTGTAAAAGACGCTCCAAAACCTTTTGGCGGGTTCTTGCAAGTTTCCGGAATGAAATTCACATATGACAGCAGAAAGCTATCAGGTGAAAAAGTATTAACAGTCGAGGTGAACGAAGGAGGCAATTATGTTCCGCTAGATCTTGATAAAACATATGTAGTTGCTACAAATATATTTACTGCAAAAGGCGGAGACGGCTACACTATGTTTGCCAAGGCATACGCGGAAGGACGCGTCAGCGAACCGGGATATGTCGATTGGGAAATGTTCAGAGATTATATCGAAGCTCAACCGAATAAAACGGTAAATCCATCAGTGGAAGGACGCATCATTGATGAAGCGGCCATAATCGATGTGGACGCAGCTGACTTCAGCGGAACGGAGCAATCTCCTAAAGTTCACAACGGCAACGTCCGTGTTGATGTAACAGGAGTTACTAAATTAGAGTATGCCACTGTAAAAGGTGATCTTTATTTAGAAGGAAACAGTGAGATCGAATTAAATCACGTTACGGTAGAAGGCGAAACATATTTCATTGATTAAAAATAAAAACAGGTCCCCGGGCAAGATTGCCGGGGGCTCTGTATTGAAAAATTTAAAACATGGAGAGGATAAAATGAGGAAAAGGCGCCAAAAGAAACCTTTTACCGTTGCAATCATTTTTGCAATGGTTTTGAGTCTCTTTGCCCCATTTAATGTAAATATCTCAAAAGCAGCTGGAGTGATGACAGTTGCTGAAGCCATTGCCAATAATTCTGGAAACGCAACAGTCGAGGGATATATCGTTGGAGTTGTAACCTCTGGGAGCGGCTCAAGCATTACATACACACATGAAGGGCCGTTTACTGTCGATACGAACCTTGCACTGGCAGATAATCCAAATGAAACAGATAAATCAAAAATCATCCCTGTACAGTTGCCATCCGGCTCTATTCGAACAGCACTTAATTTAAAGACTAATCCTGCAAATTTAGGGAAAAAGATTCAAATTACCGGAAGCTTAGAAGCTTATTTTAGTGTACCTGGTCTTAAGTCTCCAACATCTTACACATTCGTAGAGGACACCAACCCAACAAAAGTCCAACAGGTCACCGCTTCCCCTGCGCCCGGTGCAGTTGCAGC
Source organism: Caryophanales bacterium (assembly GCA_014896555.1). GTDB lineage: Bacteria > Bacillota > Bacilli > Bacillales > DSM-4216 > Bacillus_O. Next base: position 2,574 of record JADBKC010000056.1, read on the forward strand.
CGGAACAACAGTGACATTATCAACTGCAACACCTGATGCAAAAATCTATTATACAACGGACGGAACAGATCCAACTGAAACAAGTACAGAATATACCGGACAGATTTCCATTGACAAAGATATAACGATTAAAGCCATTGCCGCAGCAACAGGGCTTGAAAATAGCGATGTGCAGACTTTTGCTTATACAATTTTGCAAGAACAATCGATTGCTGATGCAAGAAAACAAGCAATCGGCACACAGGTGATCACAACAGGAATTGTGACGGCCGTATTAAAAAATACTGTCTATATCCAAGATGAAACGGCCGGAATCGCCTTATACGGTTCAGGATTGAATGTTCAACGCGGAGATAAAGTTCGGGTAAAAGGAACTATAGCGGATTTTAATACGTTATTGGAAATCAATGTTCAAGCAAGCGATGTACAAGTAATTGGACAAGAAACGGTTCCACAGCCGCAAGTGTTAACAGCAGACCAACTCCGGGAAGACAAGGAAGGGATGCTTGTATCTGTTAACAATGTAACCGTTGAATCTTTTTCCGGTGGAAATTATACTGCCAAGGATGGCAATGGAAACGCATTTGTCATTCGTCCGGAGGATGCAAACCTGCTTTCTGTTAAACAAACCTATGAATCTATCACCGGCGTTTTAGGTGCCTATAACAATACTTATCAGTTAATTCCGCGTGATGCAGCTGACATTGTAACCGATTCTAGTAAAGTACAAGCGATTACCGCAACGCCCGGTTCAGGACTAGTGAATAATGGAGATACGGTAACCTTATCAACAGCAACAGAAGGTGCAACAATTTATTATACGACAGACAATACTGATCCAACGACAAGCAGCCACGTTTATACTGGGCCGATCCCTATAACTGAAAATACAACGATTAAAGCGGTTGCGGTGAAAGATGGATTAACAAACAGTGATGTAGCTGTTTTCCAATACATCATTCAAGACGGGGAGATTCGCATTCATGACATTCAAGGTGCCGGACACACTTCACCATTAGATGGAAAAAACGTAACAGATATTGAAGGGATCGTAACCTATGTAGTTGACGCGAATAACTTTTATATGCAAGATTTGCAGCCGGATAATGATGAGAAGACATCAGAAGGAATTTTAGTTTATAAAAAACCTCATGGCGTAAATGTCGGTGACGTTGTGAAGGTAACAGGACAAGTGAAAGAATATGTATTAGAGGGATATTCCGAAAAATTACAGACCGATTTACCGGTGACCGAAATAAATGCAGCATCTGGTTCCATTACGAAGGTTTCAAGCGGACAACCACTTCCTGAACCGGTTGTGATTGGACAAGATCGCGCCCTTCCGACTGAAATTATTGATAATGACAGTTTTACAAAATTTGATCCGGAAGAAGACGGAATCGACTTCTTTGAAAGCTTGGAAGGAATGCTTGTACAAGTAGAAAATCCAAAGGTCGTTGCACCGCAAAAATATGGTGAGGTTACCGTTGTTCCTGAGTTAGTTCCGACGAATACTGTAGCCGGTGGATTAAGAATTTCAGAAATAGACTACAACCCTGAAAGAATCATGATTGATATCAATGATGAAAACTTCGTGGCAAAAGCGGGAGATTATTTTAATGGCTCAATCAAAGGTGTTGTCAGTTATGGTTACAGCAACTATAAAGTATTCAGTCATAAGAGTGATTTGCCACCGCTTATTGAAGGATCAACCGCTCGTGAAACGACAACGATTACTCCGGACCCGGAGAAACTGACAATAGCATCATATAATGTAGAAAATTTTTCAACGAAAACAGATGACGCAAAGGTAACAAAATTAGCAGAAGCAATCGTTAAAAATTTGAAGGCGCCGGATATTATCGGTTTATCGGAAATGCAAGATAATGATGGGGAAACAAATAGCGGGAACACCAATGCTGATCAAAGCTTCCAAAAGTTAATCGACAAAATTAAAGTACTTGGAGGACCGGAATACGCTTATACCGATATCGCTCCGGAAAATAATAAGGACGGCGGTGCTCCCGGCGGAAATATTCGCGTCGGATTCCTTTATAAAAAAGACCGGGTATCACTTACAGAGGCTCCAAAAGGTACTGCCACGCAAGCAGTTGGCTTCGAAAACGGAAAGCTGACATTAAACCCGGGCCGCATCGACCCGACTAACCCTGCATTTGATTCCAGCCGCAAGCCGCTTGCAGCCCAGTTTGAATTTAACGGAAATACTGTGATCGTTGTAGCAAACCATTTTAATTCTAAAGGCGGGGACCTTCCTTTATTCGGAAAAGTTCAGCCCCCGATACTAACAAGTGAAGCAAAACGCATTCAAATTGCAAAAATCGTGAACAATTTTGTAAAAGATGTTCAATCAAAAGATCCGAATGCAAATATTGTCGTATTAGGGGACCTAAATGATTTCGAATTCTCGAAGCCGATACAAACACTAAAAGGAAACGAATTAACGAATATGATCGAGAAAGTTCCCGCAGAAGAGCGCTATTCGTACACGTATCAAGGGAACTCCCAAGTGCTGGACCACATTTTAGTATCGAATCACTTGGCACAATCAACCATCGTTGATATTGTCCATATCAACTCATCCTTTATGGAAGAACACGGACGTGCGAGCGACCATGATCCGGTGCTCATTCAGACACAGTTAGGAACACCGCAGCCGCAATATGACAAGATCTATCATCTTGTTGGATTCACAACCAAAAAACTAACGATTCAAGCTGTCCATTCTTTAATCAATCTGGATAGCACTTCCGTAATTCGCGAAGGAATCTGGTTAAAGAACTCAGCAACCGTTAAAGGGGAAGGCCTAAAAAATACGAAAATCGTGATCAGCCCAACTTCAAATAATGCTGTCATCGACCTAAGCGGAGCTGAAGTAAAAGAAGTATTAATCGACAATGCCAATGTAAAAGAAATTAGAGGCGCAGAAAACGTTCAATCATGGACGACAACAAACGGAGTCGATACCTCGAATATTATATTTAAGGATTCAAAGGGAGAAGTGATGACTTCTCCTTTTTCTTTTAACTTACCTCCGAAAGAAGTCTCCCACTTCTAAGCGAAGCGTAGGTGGTGGCGGGTAGTTCACGGAAAACGATTTATCGTCCCATTTTGTGATTTTGACAAAAAAGAAAACACGAATAGATTTCCTGGCCATACTGTCAGCGACCAATAAACATCACAGGACGTTCTATCAGTGTATTCCGTATCCACCAGAATCGCCGGAATTCGAAATGGTTAATCAAGAAACTTTGCCCACAGGAAAATCTTATAAAAACAGGTGTCCTAGGTCTCCTTCTTAATGGAAAAGAAGGTATCAAGGAAAACAATTGACCGCTTCTTTTCCACCCACTGGCTGGTCTCTAAGATGAAGAAGGAAATCGTTTGAGCGGCCCCGTCTTTAGCGGACTTATTGTCAGAATTCTGTGCTAATTACAATAAATGGTGAAGAGACTAAAAAAGAGTTGAGAAATTGGAAAGGATACAAAATTTGATCTTATTTCAAAATCCGTTTGGGAACAGCAGCCGAACAAAGATTTTACAGTATGTTTGTGATGGACTGGATTTTTATCCAACTGTTCCAAAGAACGATTTGACAGGAAAGCAGTAATCATTTACTATTTATTTAGTATATGATTACTGATTATTTAGTTGATGGAGGGGTTTTTGTGAATTATCAAGTGCCGCGTCATTTATCTCATCAACCACTTATGGTTGTGGAGAACTACGAGCTTCAAGATGGCCATTATGCGCCGTCGAGTGATGCTAAAGGATTAAGTTTAGGGCTTGCCCAGTGGAACCCGAAAGACATCTCTGTAAAAGTATGGCGCTATACAGGCAACAAGTGGAGCCGGCAAAGCGAGGAACTGCCGCTTCACCGTAATCTCGATTTGTCCATCCTAACCGTATTATCATTTATCGTGTCTGCTGATCCATCTCTTATTGACAAATTAAAAAATGCAAGAACCAAAATAACTTATCAGTTAAACAAAGTAATTTTGCAGTCAGGCTCTTATAAGATTGAAGTTACTTTAGAACGTCCAAGCGAGGCGAAAAAATTTATTGAAGAACATTTTAATCAGCTTTATCAGGATCGTTTAACGATGCTGCATGATTTGATAGGCGTGCTGCTCTAAAAGGATGAAAATTTCATTCATTGTCTGAAGTTGAAAAGATGTGTGTCTGTCAGTAAGGAAAAAACACAGTCGAGTTATAAACATGAAGGGCTTGTATGGTTTCCTCTCTCAATCTTGTATATATTTACCAGAAAAATAGAAATTTTGTCTTGCTTCCATTACAAGAAAATCGTGGTAAAATAATGTATAAGGGTACAGCTAAGGAAACTTAGCGCCACAAAGCTATAGGGGCTAAGGGGAAACCTATGCCAGCCAGCTGCCATTACCAAATAAAAATGAACACTCAAAGGAGGAAATGGTAATGTTGAAAAAAGGATTGCCGATTTTGCTTTCATCGATGCTGGTCGCCTCGCCTGTACTTGCCGCCAAGCACGATGGGAAGCAGGAAATGCAAGCAAAGCATGTGGAAAAAAGTAAGATTGTTGTGAAGAAAGAGATCGTGGTAAAGAAAGAAGAGAAGAAAAAACAAGAGTTACATAAAAAACAAGAACTAGCGAAAAAAGAGCAGCAAATGCTCGCAATCAAATTGGCACAATTGAATAGACAAGTAAGCAAAATCGAAGAAAGAATGAATAACGTAACGGCTGATATTCAAGCGCTCAGTCAGCCGACGAACGATACGGCAGCTCCATCGGAAACGAATACGACAACGACGCCGACAGATCAAACACAAACGAGCGAGCCAGCTGCATCCGAACAAACAAGCGCTGCGGCATCGGATTCCACATCTTCTACATCCGTTACGGACACTCAACCTTCTACAGGCACTCAAACTACGACTTCTGTAAAGCAGCCTGCAGAAGATCAAAATGACAGCGAAGAAGCAAAACAAGAAAAAATCGATCAATTAATTGGCAAGTTGCTTTCGCTTTCCAAAGAATTAAAAGCAGTGACAAATGAAATTCATGCGCTAGAAAAGAAAGTCAGCACGAACAATCAAGAGATTCAACAATTAAATGCAAAAGTAAAATCGTTATACGATCAACTGCAGCAAAATAAAAAAGCGCTACTCAACTTGCTGTAATGAGCACCCATGTCCGGTGCTCTTTTTTTTATGCTGCTGCAACCACTTCAATCAAAGTCTCATTTCCGCCATGCAACAAAAGAATATTTATTGAAGAAAGGTTATAAAACTTCATTCACTTTGATAGAAGTGATTTATAATATTGATGAAAGAGTGTTAGATTTAAGGAAAATTTTCAAAATCCTTCATACTCAATAGAGTGCTTAGATGAAATATTTTTTGATAAAGGGAAAGCTTGTGCTGTTTGTGGGAAGGGTTGAACCGGATGTTGATGATGGAGTTGGATACAGAAGAATGGCACATTGATTCAGGGTGAAGCCGACAAAGGATTTGCCCGCTGCATACCTTCTTTTCTCTGACTGTCTGCGGTGAAAAAAGGGGTCTTAAAATGAAGGAGAAGACGGAGCAATGGAACAAAATGAATAATGATTTGTTAAGATGGGAGGACAAATGAATATACGCAAGCTGATTATTCCTGTTTCTTGTCTTGCACTTACACTTATTATTGGTACATTCGGCTATATGTGGACAGAGCACCTGTCTTTTTTTGATGCGGTATGGCTGACGGTTGTTTCTGTGCTGACGATCGGCTACGGGGATATGACACCGGCGACGATTCAAGGGAAGATGTTCACCCTCATTATTATTCCGATTGCGATTGGGATTGTGACGTATATTTTGGCCCGATTTGCCAGTGCGGTGATTGACGGGAAATGGGCGGATGAGGTGAAACGAAGAAAAATGAACAATAAGATAGATCAACTGGAACATCATATTATTGTATGCGGCTTGGGAAGAGTCGGAAAACAAGTGGCTGCTCAATTAAAACGGGAACATCAGCCGATTGTAGCAGTGGAAAAAAACGAGCAAATATTAGAAAAGGCAGAAGATCTGCTTTATGTGAATGGAGATGCAACTGACGATGATGTTCTCATTGCAGCCGGTATAAAACGGGCTGCCTGTATTGTCATCACGCTGCCAAGCGATACCGATAACGTGTTTATTACGCTCACGGCACGAGGAATCAATCCGAATATCCTCATTGTAACGAGGGCGGAGAAAGAAGAGGCGGAAAAAAAGTTATACAGTGCCGGTGCAGATAAAGTGATTAACACCTCCAGTATCGGCGGAAAACGAATGGCGATGTCCGTATTGAAACCGGTCAGCATGGAATTAGTGGATACCCTTTTGCAAGATTCAGAAGGAGCCTATAATGTGGAAGAAATCGTGCTGAGAGAAGATTCCAAGCTGGTCAATCAAACGTTAAAGCAATCGAAACTCCGTCAAGAGTGCGGGGTCACCATTGTGGCCATCAAGCGAGGAAATACGATCATCAGCAACCCAAAACCAGATGAACAACTATTGGCGAATGATTTATTGATTGTCTTTGGAAGAGAGGACCAGCTGCGGAAATTCGAGCAAATGTGATGCAGTCTGTCACCCGCCGGAATTTTTCTGCGTATGTGCCCTTAATATTGGAGACCGTCTATTGATGGATGCTGCTTCCGCTAACTTTATTGCATTTGACTCTCGCTTGACGGTTCGCCATTTATGGAATAACCAAATTGGGAAAAAGAGTTGAAAAATGGACAGAGAGGTAAATTGACAATTGAACATTTTTCAAAATTAGATTTTTATTAAAAAGAGTTATAAAAGAAACCCAAATAATTGGGTATTTTGTCTCTTTGTTTTACAAATATTCTGTTTGTCCTTTTTTGGGCGTACTTGCAGAATGTTTCGCTTTTAAAAATTTTTAAGCGGTTTGTTGCTTTTTACTCTCTTTTGCCATTGCGAGAGCTGAAACCAGTAATACGATGGCGTTCAAGTAAATATGAGTTTTTACTTTATCGATCCCCACACATGCAGAGAGTTCGCTGTAAGATCACTTTTCATTCTTGAATTGCACCGTTCTGCACTGGTTCGCTCATTGTATAGTTCTTTCCAACGTTTGGAATCGCGGTGTGGATTAGAGTACCGGCGAAGATCTTTATTCACGTTAATTTTTACTACCATTCCATAGTTGGAGGATGAACAGACTGCCATTCCTAATGGGCTATCCACTTTTCCGGTTGCGTGTGGACATCTGAATTTGAACTGGTTCTTATTGGCTCCCCAATCAGTCATTTCGTACCCCATAGAACAGCGTGGGGTTCCACCATTGGAGGCAATGCCTTCGGGAGGCTCCTTTTCATTACGCAAATGGAGTGGAATAATAGCTTGAGCCCCGATGTTCTTGGCGGATTCGTCGTTTTTAAGCTGGTCGTACCCACCATCCATTATCAGGAAATCCATTTTAGAGTGTGTCCAACTCTTTACTTTTTCAATTAATTGTGGTGCGACGTCCCCATCGTTGATATGAGCAGGGGTTACTTCAATCGCCATTGGTAATTCACTTTTGGTGTCAACGGAAAGATGCATCTTATAGCCAAACCAAGTCATTTTATTACCAAAGGAATCAAACTTTACCCCCCAATTGGCGCGTTGCCTGTTTGTTCACTTCGCTTCTTAGGCTGCTTCTTTTCGTAAGCATCAATGGCGGCGCTGTCGATAGCCTGATGTTTTCCATCAATTCCTCCTTCCTCTTGAGCTAACTGGATGAAATCTTGAAAGATTCTTTTCACGAGTCCAGTTTTGGTTAGGGAAGAAAATACTCGGCTAAGAGTAGAGAGGGAGGGTGCCGACCTGCTAATGTCTAAACCACATTGGCAACGAAAACGCAGGTTATTTTTCAATCGATTGTGAAGAGAAGCAAAAGTATCCATACCTTCTAACGGGGCAGCGATAAGAGCCCTTAGAATCCCTTCCCTGGAATGACCGTCAGCCCCTTGGGGTGAAGAACTTTTCAATGGTTTAGCATAAGGACGCAAATCTAGAGCACTAAAAAAGATCGGTAATTTCTCTTTTGACTCCAAAATTTGCAATTCTTCAAAGGAAAATAGGCTTTCTTGTAGAATATACAAAGTGACTTCCTCCTTGTGGATTTTTGTGGTTTCGTCACTTCAAAATTCTACAAATAAGGGGTGAAGTCCTTTTTTATGCTTTAGAAAACCTTATGGCTCTTGGGTTGAAAAACGTGCAAAATGCTCACAATAAGAAAAAAGTTCTTGTTACTTTCGTGATTTCTTTATTATTTGCGACGGTCGTTATGTATGTTAGGAAATTTGTTCCTCCGATTTTTATGTTTCCGTTAGCAGTACTTGTTATGTATCAAATGAAAAGACATATATGAATTTTATGAATCATGCTATAATAATTTTAATGAAATATGGATATTGATGTTAGGATATAATGTTTGTGCATATCCATTATGATCCTAACTCGTCTTTGTATCATGGCACTAATAGTTTATAGGCTGATATCATTGTCAAGAATGGTATATCAATATTCCCCAGAAGAAGAGGTGGGGCAGACTTCGGACCGGGTTTTTATTGGACCACCCATTTTACTCAAGCTAAAGAATGGGCAAAGCGTAGAACCGAAAAGCCTATTCCTGTCAAGCAAGTATTGGATTCACAGGGAATCACAATTCGAGATTTTTCGGGTATGAAAAAGAATTTTGAAGCTGTTGTACTGAAGTTTGAGATTAAAAATATAGAGAACTGGGCAAAGTGTAAACATAAAGTTTTTAAAGACAATGATGATGAATGGAAACATTTTGTATGGAATATGAGACAGGCAAACCAACCTTTGCCACAATGTAATTATGATTGGGTTTATGGATTCGTTGCGGATGGTGGTTTGCAATCAATGGATTATAATGATCTATGCGCGTATGAAAATAAAGATCAGAGCTGTTTTGACAAGAAGGGCAGTGCAATGCCTCAAGATGTCGGAGGTGATAAAATGTCTGTAACCAATAACCTAAAACTTCGAAAAGAGATGGAAATAATGGTTCATCACATCATTCAAGAACTGATTGTGGAATTTGGAAAGAGTGAAAAAGAGGCCATTCACTTGGTAAATAAATCAGGTGTTGAGGAATCTTTAATGAAAGATCCAATGGGATTCCATGAATCCCCTTATAACTGGGCTTTAAGTGTATTGACAGATAGCGATGACGTTAAAGCTTTGGAGAAACATTTATATCATTAATGAAGAGGAGTAGATGACCTATTCGATCTACTTCTTTTGGTTATATGGGCTTAACTGTGCGTTATAATCTGAAAAAGTAGAGAATCGTCACGGTCAGGAATTTGTCGATAGGCTTTGCGGGGATATAGGTTGCGCTTCTTGCTTTTGGCTTTTTTGGTTAAAAATTCCATAGTATGTGATTGACCAAGCCTCATTCAATGAAATAAATCTCGTTGGAAAGAAGAGTCACTCTTATTCAAAGAGTCAATGGTATTAACTTCTTATATGAATCTTTTCTTTCGTTTATTGCAGCCGAATCAACTTTTACACGATCCTAAAAAATCCCCGCCTCTAAAAGAAGCGCTGGCAGAGGGGAGTTCTTCTTTTATACAAAGAATGGAAATAATATAGGATCAAAAGTATAATATAAGAAAGGAGGGATGTTTGATGTTAGATGTTGTTCAAGTAAACCGAAGATCGATGTTTCAAAAAGTTCTTGTGACGTTCGTGATTTCTTTATTATTCGCGACGGTCGGTATGTATGCAGGGAAATTTGTTCCTCCAGTATTCATGTTTCCGTTAGCGGTAGCGGAATTTATTATGATTTTCGCAGCGTTTTTGTTAAGAAGAAGGAAAAGTGTCGGTTATACGTTTGTTTATGTTTTTACATTCCTTTCCGGAATCACCACTTATCCGATTGTGAGTCACTATATTTCCGCGGCTGGTGCTCAAGTGGTTTTAATGGCGTTTGGAACGACATTTGGGATTTTTGCCGTTATGGGCTTGATCGGTGCCGTCACCAAAAAAGATTTATCGTTCTTGAGTACTTTCTTGTTGGTCGCCTTATTAGCGTTAGTGTTCATTAGTATCTTTAATATTTTTAGCCCTTTAACTTCCAGTGGATTGCTCGCGTTTTCTGTCATTGGGGCCGTTGTTTTCTCGCTGTATATACTCTTTGATTTCAATCAAATGAAACACCATCACATTACGGAAGAAATGGTTCCGTTATTCGCTTTATCTCTATATTTGGATTTCATTAACTTATTTATCAATATTCTTCAAATCCTCGGTATCTGGCAAAGCAAAGATTAGGCGGCTGTCGCGGCCTGCAATATGTCAAAAGCTCTGCGGAGAGAAATCTCTGTGGGGCTTTTCCTTCATTTGCGTTCGCTGATATGACGCAAGGTTCAAAAGGAAGTATGGTCATATTCAAGAGGTCCTGAAATTCCTTATAAGGAAGGGTGCGGAAATGAGAAAAGATCGTTTTTTCTCCCATCAGCTGATTCAATCGTATCTTGAAGATTTTAGCAAAAGGCTGCATGATTTGCCTTCAAATGTAAAACAACAGTATATCCAAAAAGTTCAGTCTGATTTATTTGAAAAGGCATTGGAAAAAGAAAAGAAAGGGGGTAGCCCGGAAGAAATTCCTCAAAGTGTATTAATGGAATGTTTGTCTCCGGATGAATTGGCGGCTGATCTTTTAAAAGAGAATGATAAGGAGGATTTGAATCATCATGCCATCAAGCTCAGCTACTCTACCGTGTTAGCCACAGGTTCTTTTGGTGCGTTTTCGGTGCCCATTTTGTTAGGGTTCGTCAATGTATCGGCCATTTTGCCTTTTGTGATTGGGTTCGTTTTAGGGAATATTTTTCTTCTATTGAATCATCAAGACGAGAATGGTCGCTGCACGCCATTTTTTCGTCCGCCCATACAGCAGCCATAACAGGCCGAGCAGCAAAAACATATACATAAGATAAGGGCGAAGAATAGGGACGAGCTGGAAGATAGCAGGCGTGGCCTAGATTAGCGTTCGTTCATAGCGGAAGATAATGGGGAAATGTTTTATAAAGAAAATGGGACGGTCTGATAAGTCCCTAAAATAAAGCAAGTGGAGAAAAACGAGCCGTTTTTCTCCACTTGCTTTTGTATTTTTTCGATTTTTCTCCGAAAGTAGCTGGCGGATGCCTGCTACTTTCAGTATATTGTGGGCTAATGCTACAATCCTTTTTGATTAAGCACTTCTCATCAAAAGAATCTCCACAAGGCTAACTCGCTTTCATCTTAAACGGCTCGCTTTTTTCTTTTTAAGAAATTCAGCACTTGATAAAAGCCTTCCAGGTAAAATAGATACAGTCCTGCGATATAAAAGATGACTCCGAGCGGCACCAAAATCAAAATCTGCCACAAAGGGTAAAGATGTTGAAGCGGCAGCGTTTCCTTCACGGCGATCAGCAAGACCGACATCCCTATCGTCGGCGGTAATGCCTTTACGATCAATCGAAATAGCCGAACTTTTTGGGATGGATGAAAATCTTTATAAATCACCAAGGACGTGACGATCAAATAATAGAAAGATACAATGGAACTAGATAAAGCAAGCCCTTTATAACCTAATGGTTTAATCAAGATCCAGTCCAACAATGCATTCAGCAGGATCGTCGTAACGGTGACTCTAAAAATGATTTTTGTTTTTCCCAAGGCGTACATGGCCTTAGAGACGATATATTGCATCCCTTGCGTCACAATAATGGGCAGGAAGCAAACAAGCGCCATATAAGTGTAGTGCGTGTCCACCGCTGTAAATTTTCCTCTTTGGAATAAAAAGGCGATTGCTTCTTGTCCGACTAAATAAATTCCTGCCGTTATGGGCAACAGTGTAATCAGGGAAATCTGCATTCCTGTATAAAAAATATCTTGAAACTTTTCAGGATTATCCAATTGTTCGGATAAAAGCGTAAAGATAATCGCCGCAATCGAAGTGGCGTAAATATTATGCGGGACGGATGTCATAAGCGATGCGTAATTTAAATAAGTGGCCGCTCCCGGAATGTTAGAAGCAAACGCCTTATCGACAAACAGATTCGTTTGGCTGACAACCGAGTTTAACAGCGAAGGGATTAAAAGCACAAGAAATGTTTTCCGAAATGTCGCATCTACATGGAGCGTAGGCTGCCAACGAAATCCCGTTCGATACAGATAGCTGAATTGGATGATCACGCCGATGAACGTTCCGATAATAAACCCGTAAGCTAAGCTGTTAATTCCCCAATAACTTGAAAACAATAGAGCGAAAAGCGCACTTGTCAATGGTTGAACAAGTTTGGCGAATTGTGATGGGACGAACACCCGATGCGCCTGCAAATAGGAGTCTAAAATTCCGCTTAATGCCACTAAACTCATAAATAAAAAGAAAAATTGAGTAATAGCCACAGCGACTTTTTCCGTTTGCGCAGCCATATGGCCATAGATGAACGGCACGATGTCAGGAACAAAGAAATAACCGGTCACTGTTATCACGAGGAAAAGCAGAACCGTAAAATTCATGACGCCATTCGCATTTCGTTCCGTTTGTTTGGCGTTCATTTTGGAATGGCTGACATACAACGGCAAAAAAACGTTGTTAAAACCGCCTGAAATCATGTCCATCGCCAGGCTGATAAAGGAGAAAGCAAGAATATAACCGTCCGTCAAATGACTGACTCCAAATTCCCGGGCAATAATACTTTCCCGCAGGAATCCCGATAACTTGACAATGAAAGCTAAAATCGTCAGCCAAATGGCTGTTTTTTTTAAGGACATAACGAGACACCTCTTCAAAATAAAATGCAACCGCCTTCCGCAAAGGCAGCCGTTCTAAAAGTAACGACTGCAGGAAGCGTTCGTATGTTCATGTGTCGTATGGAATGGAATAGATTAAGCGATGTCCAAAATATGGAATGTCTGTTCTGCTTCCCTTCTTATCAGCTAAATCCACCTCGAAAAGCCGCCTCGCAGTAAACACGAAAACGTGTTTTTGCAACGCGGCGGGGAAAGATTGATTTTCTGGCTGCTTGGGAGAACAGTCATCATCCTACGCGAGGAAATGTTGAATTCTATAAAAAGAGTAAAACCTTCCTACACGAAGGATGGTACCCCCACATTTTTCATGAAGTATATAAAATTCATTTTGATAACCGAATGATTATTTTGCGGTAAAAGAATGAAATTGTTTCAATCCAGTCGAGCTGCCATATATTTTATCATTAGCCTTATTGACATTCAATGTAAATAGTGCAAAGTATCAGTGAATTTGCTATACTATTTGAGTTGAATACTATTGTTCATGAAATTTGCGATTAAAAACAAACTTTTTGTTTTTCAATATCATCATAAAGAGAGGTCTTTCACATGCAAAAAATATGCGTAATGGGATTAGGATACATCGGACTTCCTACTTCTGCAGTTTTTGCGCAGGCAGGCTTTGATATCGTAGGGGTAGACGTAAACGAAAAAGTGGTGGAAACGTTAAATAACGGCGGGATCCATATTGAAGAAAACGGTTTGGCGGATGTCGTCAAAGATGTGGTAAAAAAAGGGAAGATGCGTGCATCCACACGACCGGAAGAAGCGGATGTGTTTATCATTTCCGTCCCGACTCCTATTCATCAAGATGAAACCGCAGATGTAAGTTATGTGATCAGTGCGACGAAGATGATCCTTCCTTATTTGCGCAAAGGCAATATCGTCATTGTGGAATCGACCATTCCGCCAAGAACGATGGATGATATTGTCGCACCTTTGATCGAATCAATAGGATTGGATCCAAGAAAAGATGTGTATGTTGCCCACTGTCCGGAACGGGTGCTTCCTGGAAGAATTTTAATCGAATTGGTGGAAAATACTCGTATTGTCGGAGGGTTGACGCCGGAAGCAGCGAAAAAAGCAGCAGATGTATACCGGAAAATCGTGACAAAAGGCGAAGTGATTGAAACGGAAGCATTGACAGCAGAAATGTCGAAGCTGATGGAAAATACATTCCGTGATGTTAACATTGCTCTTGCTAATGAATTGGTCAAAATCTCGAACCGCCTTGGGGTGGATGCCCATAAAGTCATTGAATTAGCCAATAAACACCCGCGTGTCAACTTGCATCATCCAGGTCCGGGAGTCGGCGGCCATTGCTTGGCAGTAGACCCTTACTTTATTGTCGAAAAGGCCCCGGAAGAAGCGAAATTAATCAAATTGTCGCGCGATATCAATAACTCCATGCCGGATTTTGTCGTAGAGCAAGTAGAGAAATTGACGGCAGAATTGGCGAAACCAACGATTGCCCTTTGCGGACTGACTTACAAAGGCAATATTGACGATATCCGCGAAAGCCCGGCTATTGAAGTAGTAGAGAAATTGATGCAAAATCCGCGCTATGAAATCCGAATTCATGATCCGCATGTCCAAGAAGACCAAGTATCGTTTGCGCTTTTGCCATTTGAAGAAGCGATTCAAGACGCTCATCTTGTTGTGATTTTAGCGGATCACAATGAATTTAAACAGCTTGACCCTGCTGTTTTAAAGAAACGCATGAAAACGCCGGTTGTTTTTGATACGAAAAACTGCACGAATCTAAAAGACGCTGAAGGAATTACTCTTCACCGAATTGGCGATTTAACAAAGTTAAAAGCAATTCAGGAATAAAGCAAGGGATGTCAAAAATGGAAAAGGAACAATATTTAGGTGTCTCCGTTTCGCCATTGACTTATGAAGAAATCATTGCCGACATTAAAAAGCGGATTGCCGCAGGGAAAACATCGACTGTCATTGCTGTGAATCCGGAAAAAGTGATGGCAGCGAACCGCGACCCGCTTGTGAAAGAATTGATCAATGAATCCACTTACCAAATACCGGACGGAATTGGCATGATTATTGCTTCCAAGTTAAAAGGCGGGAAAATCCGCGAACGGGTAACAGGAGTCGATATGATGGGCCGGCTGCTTCGTTTTGCCGCCGAGGAAGGGCATGGTGTTTTTTTGTA
>JADBKC010000223.1 GCA_014896555.1 Caryophanales bacterium
TTTTTGGGGAAGAATAAGTAAATTTATCTCGAAGAATTTTTACTCCTCAAGGCTGCCGGTTTGCTAAGTAAATTAACCCATTTATAAGGGGCTTATTTAATAGCTCCTCCAACAAAGTTTCCTCCTTGACACACTATTCGATCATTACTGAACTGATTTTGGTCTACTACATAGGTTAACTACATCCAATATAAAATATAGTTTTACGAATTTAAGGAGTTGACCAAATATGAGGGACTTATGAGCCCGGTTTTTATATGTGAACCACAAAAGAATGAATATTATCAGTATTTTTAAAAATGTTACTTTTAAATTCCTATTCGTAATTGTCGAAAACCGTCGATAAAATAAATGGCAGTCTAAAATGATACGACATTTTGGAAGGAGAAACACCATAGATGAAAAAACAATCATTATTATACTTAGTATTTTTACTTTTATTTACAACCGTGATAAGCGGGTGTGGAATAAAAGAAGAGGATCCTTTAAAAAACAAAACGAAAATTGGAATCATGTTATCTGATGTTGGATTAGGGGATCAATCGTTTTCGGATGCTGCTTTTCAAGGATTAATGAAAGCAAGAGATGAGTTAGGCATTGTATTTGATTACCGCGAGTTGCAAGATACAAAAACATACGAACAAGGATTGGAAGAACTTGTAAAAGAGAAAAATGACATCATAATTGGCTTAGGATTTATGGTTCAAGAAGATTTAGAAAAAGTGGCAAGAAAATATCCTGATCAAAAATTTTTATTAATCGATGCAGTTTCCGATTTAGATAATATTACTTCTATTACCTTTAAAGAAGATGAAGGAAGTTATTTAGCTGGTGTGATTGCGGCTATGACCACTAAAACGAAAACAGTCGGTTTTGTAGGTGGAGATAATGTTCCTCTTATTCAAAAATTCGCGAAAGGTTTTGAAGAAGGTGTGAAGTCAGTTGATTCAAACATTAAAATATTGACGAAATATGCCGGTGACTTCGGTGATGAACAATTAGGTGCGAGCATCGCGAAAGAAATGATTGCGAATAAAAGCGATGTTCTTTATGCAGCGGCCGGACTTACTGGGGCCGGAGTTTTAAAAGAAGCTGAAAGAAATAAAGTATATGCGATCGGTGTAGATAGTGACCAATACTTTTTAGCAGAAAAAGCAGTGATCACTTCTATGATGAAAAATATAGATGTAGCTTTATTCGAAACAATTAAGGATTACACGAAAAACAAAGAATTGCCTACTCAACCGATTGAATTAGGCTTAAAGGAAAACGGGGTCGGGCTTGCTCCTATTCGAGTGATTCCATTCACAAGTGAGGATGAACAAGTGTTAGAGAAAGCAAAAGAAAAACTGGCAAACGCTGAGATTTCTTTTAATCAGAATTAAGGTTATGGAGGACATCATGACGATTAAAAAGAAAATTTTACTGAACTCATTCATCACGCTAGCTCTCTCAATCTTTATAATCGCATTCATTATTGTTCGTATGTTATCCATACAAAGTTCGAATCAAGATTATATGAATGCCATACTAGCAGTCCAAGAGTTAAGGGCCGAAACAAAAGCAACGATGCAAAGTTTAAATAACTTTGCCTACAACATGACAGAAGGGAACAAACGTGATGCCGAAAAACAATTAGAAGCGACGGATAAACTATTTAAAAAAGTGTATGGCTTGCTGCAGAGAAAAGAATCCAAACAAACTTTAAAGAAAGCGCAAAACAAGTTTATGAACTTGAAATCTCAATCACTGGATGCTCTTAATGCTGAAAATGCGACAGAAGTGAAACGACAGTCATTGAGAACACAAGGAATCACAAACGACTTATACATATTGGATATTTATACATCCAACCACTATGATTTTTTACAAAAATCATTGAAGTCTAAAATTGATTTTGTCATCACGTTCGCTTTAGTTGGCAGTATCATCGTAACAATCATAACGATTGTTGTTTTCGTGAGAATGGCTAACAGCATAACGAACCCTTTAAAGAAATTAGCGGAAAACGCCCAAGAAATTGCCGCCGGGAATCTAGTAGTGGACAATGTTGAGTACAAACACCATGATGAACTTGGCACATTAAACGATGCTTTTTCGAAAATGGTAGACCACCTAAAAAACTTATTAACTTCGATCGATCATGCCAGTCAAAAAGTAGATTTGTTTGCGAAAGAACTTGAAACTGAGAACAAGGCTTTAACGGATTCAAGCAATCAAATTGCCGTTTCAACAGACGAATTATCAAGAGGAGCGCAAAGCATTTCCGAGGATTTGCAAAGCTCCGTAGAATTAATCGAACAAA
>JADBKC010000057.1 GCA_014896555.1 Caryophanales bacterium
AAAAATAACGGGGCTCCAAAAAGTCAGTTACCCTGACTTTTTGGACAGCCCCTTTCTAATCCTTATTGATAAAGTACCAACATTTATAGCTCATTCGGCAGCCGAGAACAACATGATCCAAAGGACAAATCGCCGCAGAACACATTACCGGTTTGTAAAAATAAACGCAATATCGATATACAGTGTGAAATTTACAGGCAGATCATTACGATTCAAAAAATGCCTAAGGACTTCTTCTATTTTGACTATCGCCATCTAATAATATAGCCATTTTTCATTTTGCTTTTGTGAGGCAAGTCTTTATTTACTTTTGTTAAAAAACAAGAAATAACCAAATGATGAAAAGGAAAAACTCAATAATTTTTCATTTTTCAAAAAAAGAGTACATCTCTTGATATTCTTATTTTTCCATTGTATAGTACAATAATGTTTCATACGATCTATCACAAAAAAAGACCATTCAATAGGGATAAATTAAGAAAATCAAACATCTTATAAAAAGGGTGAAAAAATTCTCGTCCCGGATCAGTGGTTGACGTTTTTGAAAGGTCATTCTCATTACATGGAAAAACTGAAGAAAGGAAAAATGCGCTATGAAGCTTGGTGCCCGCATTTTAAAAACAGGAATTGCGATCGTTCTTGCGTTGGCCATTGCCCGCGCTCTTCATTTGCCATCTCCTGTTTTTGCCGGAATACAAGCCGTTTTTGCTATACAGCCAACCATTTACCGATCTTATAAAACCATTGTCGAACAAATTCAAGGCAATGCCATCGGTGCTGCCATCGCCATTCTCACTGTCGTTTGTTTCGGCAACCATATCGTATTTGTCGGTCTAGCTTCTATTGTTGCGATCCTCATTATTTTAAAATTAAAACTTGATAACACGGTTGGTTTAGCACTAGTGACCATTATTGCTATAATGGAAGTCCAAAACGAACAGTTTATTCAATTTGCTCTCCTCCGCTTCGGAACCATCATGCTCGGAATTTTGGCAGCTTTTATAGTCAATTTAATTTTTATGCCGCCCAAATATGAGACGAAACTTTTTTTGCATATGAACAACGTGACAGAGGATATTTTGAAATGGATCCGTCTGAGCACTCGAAATGCCTCTGACTATCAACTGCTGAAACTCGATATATCCAAGATTAGCGAGCGGTTGTCCAAAACGGACGAGTTATATAAATTGTACAAGGAAGACCGAAATACGTTTAAAATTAGCCACACAGCGAAAAATCGCAGACTTGTGATATACCGGCAAATGATCATCACTGTTCGAAAAAGCTTTGAAATTTTAAAACGGCTCCACCATTATGAAAACGAAATCCAGCAGCTTCCAGAAGAACTTCAAAAAAGGATTCAAGAAATGCTCGATGCCTTAATCAGCTATCATGAACAAATATTGCTGAAGTTTGTCGGAAAAGCGAAGAAAAAAACAGAACTAGAAGAAGTCCATGATGTGTATTTAAACCGAAAGGAATTTATGGATGCATTTTTAGATGAAATTATTGAAGAATACTCCGGAAGCAAAGACACACAATCCTTCCATTTACTCTACATTGTCACTTCCATCTTAGAGTATGGCGAACAAGTCGAGCACCTAGATATGCTGATTCACAGCTTTCAAAGTTTCCATAGGTCGGAAAATGAAGTGAAAATAAAAGAAGAAGAGTAAAAAGTCAGGAAAGAGACGAAACTTTCTCTCCTGGCTTTTTCTTTTCGCACTCTCTCTTATATGCAGGAAATTGTCAAAGCAGCCTATTGCATCCAACCATATAGTTCTAATCCAGTTGTTGCACTTGAAAGAGTTTATAGTAGCTCCCTTGTTTTTCCATAAGCTCTTCATGAGTACCTGATTCCACAATTTTGCCATTTTCAATCAAAATGATTCGGTCTGCATGAGTAATAGTGGAAAGCCGATGAGCAACAATAAACGTGGTCCGATCCTTTGCCAGCTTTTCAAGTGCTTCTTGTATCAAATGTTCGCTTTCTAAATCAAGTGCTGAAGTAGCTTCATCCAATATCAAGATGGGAGGATTTTTCAGAAACACTCTAGCAATCGCGACTCTTTGTTTTTGCCCGCCTGACAGCTTAACCCCTCTTTCGCCTACTTTCGTGTCATATCCATCCACTAAATTCATAATAAAGTCGTGAGCGTTTGCGGCTTTCGCTGCAGCAATCACTTCTTCTTCACTTGCATCTGGACGTCCTAGAAGTATATTGTTTTTGACAGAGTCGCTGAACAAAATATTATCTTGAAGCACCATTCCAATATGATCACGTAAACTCCGAACTCTAAAATCGCGAATGTCTACACCGTCCAATAAAATTCTCCCTTTTGTCACATCGTAAAAGCGCGAAATCAAGCTCACAAGAGAAGATTTGCCCCCTCCGCTCATTCCAACAAGAGCAACCGTCTCACCTGCTTTAATCTCAAGATCGATATCTTTCAGCACTTCTGGTTCGTTTTCATCATAAGCAAAACTTACATGATCAAATACAATATTTCCTTTTACATCCTTGCATTCAATAGCATCGGGACGATCCGCAATATCATATTTCTCATCTATAAACTCAAACACTCTGTCCATGGAAGCTATGGCCTGAGTAAGGGTGGTCGATGAATTGACAAGCCTTCTCAAGGGATCGTATAAACGATCTACATAAGAAATAAACGCGGCCATTGTTCCAACCGTTAAATGGCCATGAATCACTTGAAACCCAGCATAAGCAATGACAATTAAAGGAGCTAAGTCGGTAATCGTATTCACGGCCGCAAACGATTTGGCCGTCCAATTCGTTTGATTAAGTGCTTTATCTAAAAAATTTGAATTTTGATCTTTGAATTGACCTTGGGCAAAGTCCTCGATGGCAAAACTTTTAATCACAGGCATTCCCTGCACTCGTTCATGCAGAAAACTTTGCATTTCTGCCAGCGCCTGCGAACGCACTCTTGTCAGCCTTCTTAAATTCCCAAAAAAATATTTGACGGAAAAAGCATAAAGAGGGAATACTAAGAGCGAAACAATGGTCAATTTGACATCCATTGTCAACATGAGTCCAACAGCAATGAAAATCGTCGCCAAATCGAGCCAAATATTCATCAATCCTGTAATGACAAAATCCTTCGTCTGTTCCACATCATTAATTACCCGGGAAATCACTTCCCCCGCCCGGTGATTAGAGTAATATTTAAAGCTCAATTTTTGAATGTGCTCAAAAAGTCGGTCTCGAATATCAAACAATACTCTATTTCCTGTCCCTTGGGCCAAATATTGACGAAAATATTCAATAGGCGGCCGCAATACGACAAAAATAACAAACATGACTCCCAGTATAAGAAAAAGCTTTTGGATTTTTATGTTGGGGGATAATTCATCATTTCCGATGATATCATCAATCACATATTTTATGATAATCGGGATGAGGAGCGGTATGGCAAATTTAATGACTCCAATAATCAATGTAGCGATAATTTCCCGCCTATATGGTCTCACAAAATTCATATATCTGCGTATGCTTCCCAAACTTTCTCCTCCTCTTTTTCTAAGAAAAATCGACATTTCTTTATTTATCCATGGAAAAAGGGGCCGACTCAAAATTAGGGTCAGACCCCATGCCTTCTTTTATTTAAAAAAAGATATTGATCGTACCATATGTCAACAAAATCAGGTGCAAATGGACCTTTGCGCTGTTCAATCCAATTGATTAGCTTGTCCACATTTCGCTTTAAAATATGGTCAATCACATTAGGATAACCCATTTGCTTACGATGTTCAACGTATTCGTCTTCATCTAGGAGGGAATAGCTCATATTGGGAAACACTTTAATATCAAGATCATAATCAATATACTTTAACGCTTCATAGTCGTAAACAAACGGAGAACTTAAATTACAGTAGTAATAGATCCCATCTTCCCTTATCATACAAATAATATTGAACCAATGCTCAGCATGAAAATAACAAATGGCCGGTTCTCTTGTCATCCATGTTCTGCCGTCGGACTCCGTAACGATGGTTCGGTCGTTGCCCCCAATGACAAGGCGCTCCGTCGCTTTTAACACCATCGTTTCTTCCCAAATCCGATGAATATGGCCGTCATGTTTATAACTATGAATTTGTATGGTTTCTCCTTCAGCGGGAAATACCATGATTGTCCCCTACTTTCGTTACAAAAAAATTTCACCCGTCTTTTTCCCTAAGAGGAGGAAAAAACAATTCTACTTTCATATTATAACGATTCACCATTAAAATTAAAACAAAAGAGCCGCGGTTTTCGCCGCCGCTCATAATTTCACGCCTGTTTGTTCTTGATATGTACGAATCACTTCATCTGTTTGGGCTTCAAATACCTTTTGTATATCCTTTAATTTTTTTTTCATCTCGTTTATTTCATTTTCTAGGCTTTCCATTCCGGCGATGTCCTGATGTTCTTTTAATTCTTTTTCAATTTGCTGGCAACGTTCTATTTCTTGCTGCAATAACAACAGTTTCTCCATTGTTTTCATCTGTTCCTTTACTAATACATCAAAACGGTCTAACATCATCATCACCCCTTGAACGGTCACATCCTCCTCTATTCAATTCTTCTTGGCCGATCTTTTTCCTTTCTCTTTTTCTGTCGGTTCATCGACATTTTTATCGAAAATTCAGCGTTCTATTCGGTAATGATAGATTTTTCCTTTATTTGATTAGGTTTCATTGGCCTTATTTAACAAAAAAGAAGAAGAGACACATAATAATATGTATCTCTTCCCTTGTGTACTTATTGATTTTGTTGATTTGAGCCGCTTGAATTTTGCGCTTTGCGACTTTCTGCTTGTTGATTTTGTTGTTTCACTCTTTGCACATCTGTTTCAGAACCAAACTCAGTCGCAAAAGCAGATTGTTTAGATTGAGATTGGTTTTTCGCAGATGCAGCATTTTGTTGTCTTACGCGCTGCACATCTGTTTCAGATGCGAATTCTGTTCCAAATTGAGATCCTTGGGTTGATGCAGCGTTTTGTTGTTTGACTTTTTCCGCATTTGTGTTAGATGTGAATTGGTTTTGTTTTGCCATCATTATCACCTCCACGGTTATTAATTTGTCCATCGAGGTGAAAAATATCCAAACAAAATTGAAAATATTTTTAAACGAGAAGCGAGCGGCCTCCGTCGACAATAATCGTTTGGCCGCGAATCATAGAAGCCTCTTTCGAAATCAGAAACATAACCGTATTCACAATATCCTCAATTTCCACCATTCTTCCGGCAGGTGTGTTATTTTTTGCATCTTTCAACATTTCTTCTCTATTCGGAAAATGTTTTAATGCTTCCGTATCAACGGCTCCGCCTGATACGGCATTGACCACAATATTCTTTTTCGCAAGCTCCACTGCAAGATATCTCGTCAAAGCTTCAACAGCTGCTTTTGAAACGCCCACAGCAGTATAATTTTCCAAATAACGGATTGCACCGAGAGAGCTAATGCTGACAATGCTTCCTCCACCACTGATTTCCATCAATTTTGCTGCTTCTTGGGCACAAAAAAGGAGCGCCTTGCTGTTAATATCCATTGTCCAGTTCCAATGCTTCTCTTCCAGCTCCATTAATGGCCGCTGAACCCCGGATGCCGCATTGTTGATAAACACATCTAATCGGCCAAATTCTTCTTTAATTTGCTGAAACATGTCACGTATTTTTTCGACATCCCCTACGTTGGCTTTGACAACGAGCGCTTTTCTGCCTAGTTTTTCAATTTCTTCTGCTGTTTCCAAAGCTTTTGATTTGCTTCGAGCATAGTTCACCGCTACATCATAGCCTTTTCTCGCTAATTCAATCGCGATCGCTTTCCCAATTCCCCGGCTGCTTCCCGTTACTAATGCAACTTTATTGCTCATTTTTTTCATCCTTTCTTCCCTATTCCAACATTTTATAAAAACAAAATGAGACTATGTACAATTGCTTTCGGATTAAGATCTTCATTCCTTTTCTGTTTGGAATGAAACAAACAGGTGATAGTCATCCTTTTGCCATTCTCATCTTGAAGAGGATGTGATTAGCCGTAAGTAGAATGGAACATCTCCTCTATTTTACTTTTTATTGGAAAGTCGGACAACACTTTTTAAACGTCTACATTCGCATAAAAAAAGCTGTTTCATTCAAAACTAATACTACTTGATGGAAACGGAGGTCGTACAATGTATACCGGTCGTGACATGACAGAATTATCGATGATACCAAAAAACAAATGGAAAAAAGAGGAACTCAGTTATTTTCATCATGCTCTCCAACAAATCATGCCTTATTTAAACGTAGAAGGGCAGACGATTCACCGTGAAATCACCGATGAAATCATGCGGCGAGGCGGTATCAAACAATACGAAACAAAAGGTGCAGAATCTACATTGGAATAAATATGCACAATGCTTATTGTATTCCTTATAATAAAAAAACGGTCAGTTTCGAGGATGAATAAAGTGAAAGGTTCGCCCCAAGGCTAGTGCTTGGGGTGATTCCTTACTTTCGTATCGTTTTTTTGTATTCATTCCAAATCTTTTGATGGGATACCGGAAATGCAAAGTCCTGAATTTCTTGCGGCTCGACCAGCTTCACTCTTTCTCCTTCCACTGCCTCATTTCGTATTTCGCCAGCATAAACATCAATATCCCAAGTCAAATGAGAAAAAACATGTTGGATTTTCGCAAATGTTCCATTATGGATCAAAGACTCTATTTTGTATTTTTCTTTCAATAATTGGCGGAGCCGCGTTTCAGGATCTAAAAATGAGTTCATTTCAAAATTGGGGAATTCCCAAAGATTTGCAAGCAACCCTGTTTCTTCCCGCTTATGGATCAAAAATTTTCCTTCTTTGTTTTTCAAGACAACAGCCCCGATATGAACAAGCTTCATGTTTTTCTTTCTTGTTTTGACAGGGAGTTCTTCTTGAACCCCTTCTTCAAATGCATGACAATGTTCTCGAACCGGACATAATAAACAAGAAGGGGATGTTGGAGTACATATTAAAGCGCCTAATTCCATTAATGCTTGATTAAATGAAGAAGGATCTTTTGTATACATAAGATGATGAATAGCTTCTTCAAATATCTTTCGAGAAGCCGGTTTAGCAATGTCTTCCCAAATGGATAAAATTCTGGATGCGACTCTCATGACATTCCCATCAACGGCCGGATAAGGTTTACCGTACGCAATACTTAAAACAGCCCCTGCTGTATAAGGGCCCACACCTTTCAAAGAAGTCATCTCTTCCAGCGTATCCGGCACTTTTCCACCGTATTTCTCTTTTACTTCTTTCACAGCCGAATGAAGGTTTCGAATTCTTGAATAGTAGCCTAAACCTTCCCATGCTTTTAAAACCTGTTCTTCCTCCGCTTCCGACAAAGCTTCTAAAGTTGGAAATTTTTCTATAAACCGTTCAAAATAAGGAATAACGGTTTCTACCCTCGTCTGCTGAAGCATTACTTCTGAAACCCATATTTTATAAGGATCGCGCTCTTTTCTCCAAGGAAGATCCCTTTTTTCATGTTTATACCATTCCAGTAAGTCATGTTGAAATTTTTCCGCATCGATCTCGTTTAAATTTATGCCGTTCACTACTTTACCTCCGTGATGTTAATATTGTGACGAGATGGGAATACTATGAAAAAAAGTTAAGTTGCAACGTTCTCGGACAATCGCTGGGTCAAATATCTTCTGATTCAATACATTAACGATAGATGTTCTAATGGCCATGTTCTTGGAAAAGAAGCAAATAGTCCGCCATCACTCTTGAAACTTTACCAAATGGTAATTTCTTGCATTGCATTCCGTTTTTGTTCCTATTATTATTTTACAAGGATGGATATCAAAGGAGGAAATCCTTTTGGATACTGGAACACACCTCGTGATGGGAATTGCGCTTGGGGGCCTATCCACGTTGGATCCTGTCGTTTCCCATGACACCGCTTTGTCCCACGCTGTTTTAGCATCAGTCATTGTCGGGTCGCAAATCCCTGATATCGATACGATTTTAAAGCTGAAGAACAATGCCGTTTATATTCGAAATCACCGCGGAATCACCCATTCAATCCCCGCTGTTCTAGTATGGCCATTATTGATCTGTGCTGTATTGGGACCTCTTTTCCCGGATGCCAATTTGTTTCATCTATGGATGTGGACCCAATTAGCCGTCTTTCTCCATGTTTTTGTCGATATTTTTAACGCATACGGTACACAGGCACTGAGGCCGTTTTCCACCAAATGGCTGGCGCTTGGAACGATTAATACTTTTGATCCTTTTATTTTCGCAGTTCATGTGGCCGGGATTATTTTGTGGATTAACGGATTCAACCCCGGCATCACGTTTTTAACCATATACGTACTGATCCTATTCTATTATATAGTAAGATTTATAGTCCAACAGATCGTACGATCAGCAGTCAGACAATTAATACCGGATGCAGAAGAAATGATCATTGCTCCGACGATACGTTTTTTTACATGGCGGATCGCTGTGAAAACACCAGACTATTTCTATGTGGCAAGAGGCTATCGCCGTTCGATTACCATTTTGGATAAATTCAAAAGAGCGCCTGTACCTGATATTCCGCTCTTTTTGGCGGCAAAAAAAGATAAAAACTTATCAGCATTTCTAAACTTTTCTCCCGTTTACCGCTGGGAATTGTCCAAATATGATGACTGTTATGAAATGAAATTTATCGATTTGCGCTATCGAAACAATGGACATTACCCTTTTGTCGCCGTTGTTCAGCTTGATCTTGATTATAATATTATTGGATCCTATACCGGTTGGGTATTCAGTGAAGAAAAACTGCGAAAAAAATTGGATTTTATCCCAAATTCCCATTAAATAGAAACACACTTCATAAAAGGGAGCAAAAAGATCGATTCCTTGCGTCTCAAACGGTTGATGCTGCTATGACACCAACATAGGTTGCCATGTATTTCTTCCATGCAATATCATAATTTGTCTGTATTTTACCTATACTAAAAACGCAAAGAGATGACGATCTCTTTGTAAAAAGGAGGCTGTGGCGATGCGGAACAAAGCAAAAAATTCCCCGAACCTTAACAGCAATAAATTCGAAGGCGAGCCTCGAGCAAAGGCTGAATTCGCTTCAAAGCGGGCAGATGGAACAACCAACACGCAACCTCAAGAACGTATGCAAGCTTCAGGACAAAGAGAAAGGCATCATGAGCCTTAGCACATTTCCATTTACATCGCTTCCTTCTTGAATAAATAGCGACGGGGGTCCCAAAACCCCTTTTAAACACGAAAATCCGACGAGAATCATTTTTCTCGTCGGGTTTTTTCTATTTTGGGACCTTCTTTCTTAAGCAGGCGTTTCTTTTCCGCCAGTTTCAAAAAGTTATGGGAGATGGCAGCCATGTAATGATCGCGAAATGGGCGAGACTCCTGCGGGAAAAGCGAGAAAGAAGACCCCTAAAGCGACAAACGAGCGAGGAGGCTCTGAGACGCCTTCGGAAAGCGAGCAAAATTCGCGATCATCAACAATCCCCGAAAAAGCTTTACATGAAAAAAGGGATGCACCTGGATCATTCTACTGACTTCTGGGACAGCCTCGTCTTATTTACGCATCCGCCTTGCGTCTTAAAAGTGAAATGGGCAAAGCTTCTTCCTGTCCGCTTCCATTCAGGCGGTGCCCCCAAGCGAATACCCCTTTTAAATAGTCAATTTTAAAATAGTTTCCCGGATCTTCTACAATTTCATATATTTCACCCGGTTTAAAATCATCAGGATTGAGCAGATAAGCTTCAGCCATTGCCGCCTTCCGCTCCATTACTGCCAATTCATTTACCATTCCCAGCTGTTCGGCCTTGCGGGCTTTTTCTTTTAAACGAGAGATTTCCTGCTTTAATTCATATTCACTCATTTCGCTGTAGCGTCTTTCAACCATTATTCCACCTTCTTCAATACTTTTTTTGTTCATTATGTTCATACTTCATCGCTCAGTGATAAAAAGAACCATTTTTAGCATCTAAATAGCTCTTACGATTTTCTTTTTCATTTTACCGCACCCATGTCTCAATCGCTATTGATGCAAAAAATGTGAAAGAATAACATTTCCAAAATAAAAGAAATCGCAAATCGTTGTGATACTTCTATTTTTTATTCTTTATCAAAAAAAGCCGTTCCAGCAAGCAAAGAAGCAAAACACATTTTCAAATGAAATCATTCTATTCCTTCAGCCGCTCCACCGCTTGCTGAATATCCTCCATTGAAAATCCTTTTCGATACAAAAATTGCTGAACTTTTCGAAGACGCTCGTTCCCACTTGCGCTCCGATAGCGTCTAAATGCCTTTTCCGCCTGATAAAAAAGCGCTTCTTTTTCGTTTTCCTCATCTTTTTTCATAGCATTAGCGAGCGCTTCGGAAATGACCTCCCCAGAAAAGCCTTTTCGCCGCAAAAGCTGAATCGCTTTTTGCTTGTTTTGAAGAAAAGATTCTTTTAAATTCCTGTGAAATACTTTTTCGGTCAGTTTTTTGGCTTTGTATACTTGCTCCTCTTTTCCATATAGCTCCAGCGCTTGTTCCACTATGCTCTTATCCACACCTTTTTGCGCCAGTTCCTCTGCCACCACAATCGGACCTTTGTCTGTAGTCTTTATTTGCGTTTGAACATAGGCCTTGGCAAAATCTCGATCATCGAGATATTGCTGCTCATATAACTTTTGGATGACGAGATCAATGACCTCGCTGCCATATTCTTTTTTTCGCAAAAATTCTCGGATTTCTTTCTCGGTTCTCATTCTTTTTGCCAAATAATAGACCGAATCTTGATAACCTTTTCGAACCTCATCCGCGTACAAAATTTCAGCGATGTCCTCTTTCTCTAGTTCCATCCCTTTTTTTAGGCGGAAACGCGCCAAAACAGCCTCATCCACACTAAAGGCAAAGGCTCCATTCAAAAAAACATTGTACCGCTCCTTATTATTTTGCTGGACGGATATTTTCGTAATCACCTTCACTCTGATTTCACCTCTTATAAACATTATAAATTTTTTGCTCTGTTCTAAAAACTATCGGTATGTCTCTCAAGAAAAAGGAAATCATAATGATAAACAATATTTTCCATGAAAGGATGATCATTTTTGGATAAGAAAAAGCAAAATAAAGTGAAAACCACACTTTCACGCGCTCAAGAAATCTCCTATTTACGCGATTTTAAAACGGCAGACCGTGCTGGTGGATTTATGAAAAAAGATCGGTAATCCATTGCTTTAAACAAGTGGAACTTAGTAGAATCAATCGGGCGACAGCGGCAAGTTTTTCTCCCCTTAAAGATGGAGAGGATTACCGGGATAAATAGTCCCAATTCGGAAAAAGTATAAATGCGGTGCTTTTTGCCGCCACTTTTACGAAAGGGGTTTTCGCATGGGCCGCGCACATAGTCAAAAAACACGAGACAAGAACAAACAAAAGCTTCCTCAAGTTCCGAAAAACTTGAAATCAGACGGCAGAGACGTGGAGTATTCACAAGAATTGGCGGATCACGCTGATTTGGAGGCACAGTCACGATCCAATGCCGCTGATCAACGGGTAAAAAACTCACATAAACGAAAAATGTAGCATAAAGAGCACCAGTCCATTTCGGCTGGTGCTCTTCAAACCATATATCCACAACATGATTGTGGATATTGTGTATATATTCATAATTTTTGTTTTATTGAGATTATTCTGTTGGTAAAACGGGTTTTCTATCCAACTTCCTTAATCTCTCTTTTTTTCACGCATGATTTCTGCTTCCATTTGAGCATAATTGGTGATTTTGGGATAACCATTCTTTTGTTTTGCACTGTTGTTGCGCTCTGCGTTGGCATTTCCGGCCTTTGTTCTTCCCATTTTGACTATTCCCCCTTTCTCCACTTATTTTTTCCTTCCTGCAACGAAATATGCTGTAAGCTGTTTTTGTCTCTGTTCAGAAGCAGAAGTCGCTTTCGTTTTTTAACTTTTAAAAGTCCCAAAACGACTAATCGATCCACCGTGGAAAATCCGCCTTTATTCATCACGGGTTCGGTTTCTTTTTTCATCCTCAACATAAGGTTCCCGTTCAAAAGGATGGAGATCGCCAAAAGTGGTCATGATTCCTTCCTCGTCAAGAGCTTCTTCGAATATTTCATGTTGATCATTCGGGTACACTTTAATCCCTTTTCCGACCATATTATTTCCGATAAAATTCTCATAATCTTCTACATATCCAATATTTTCTTCTGACTCAATATACATATCATTATAATGAAGAGGAGATTCAATAAAGTCCGATGGTGTTTCCGAAGTTCCCCATTCCGCAACTGCCTGCCAAGAATCTTCCGCATCAAAAGCAACCGATTCATCCCGGCCGCCATAATCAAATTTGCCGAATGGAGGCGTTAACACTCCTTCTTCCACTGGACGAGAACGTGATATCTCCTGATCTGGCGAATGTTCTTTACATGTGGTTGCGGTTATGAGCGCATCAAGCCGTTCATACGGTATCTCTTTTCCGCATTTCTCGCATATTCCATACGTTCCATTTTCGATTGCATCAAGCGCACGACGAATATTCCGCCATTCCAGCCGAGAATGCTCGTCCAGCGTCAAATCTTTCTCCCGTTCAAAAAGCTCTGTCCCCTCATCCCCAGGGTGGTTATCGTAGCTGGACAGTTCTCCCACTGAACTATGAGGATGCCCGCTTTCCAGATTATAACGATCATTCAATTGCAACCGTTCTTCTAATTCCCTTTTTGCATCCAACAGCCGCCCCCGAAAATCGGTAATTTGCTCTTGTGACAGCATCCCTTCCACTCCTTTCCTACTCCTTTCCGTAGTATGCAACGGATGAAAGGAAAACATTCATGCCAATAAGCGAGGGCTTTTTTAATATTAACATCATCTACTTTCCCAAATTCTGCTCTCGATTTTGGACATATTTAGTCGTATTGCGAAGGAAAAGAAATGACTTGAGGGATAAAGGTTTTCTTTAGATCGAACTTTATTCCTTTACCATAGCAAAAGATAAAAGGACTTCCTATATAGAAGTCCTTTGGATTTGCAATTGCGCCCACTGAGAAAAACCTTTTCTTTTTGTGTATGGTTTATAAACTTAGTTTGAATGATGGATTTACTTAAGCAATTGTTTTAATTCCTCTGTCATTTGCTCGACTAACTCAGGTCTGCCATGAAACTGAGCAGGGGTATTTTGAAAAAGCGCGATTTGCCATTTTCCATCCTTCTTCACTGCCACAAGCGTATGATGTGTGTTGAGTTTTGGATCAATCTCTGATTGACCAGGCGGCACCATGCCTGCTATAGCACGCAATATGGCTGCATCCGAATCTAGAAAACGAACATTTTTCACTTTCGTTACAAATGGAGGTGTAGGATGTTCTTTAAAGATGGGATCGAGATGCGAAAAAATCTCCTCACGGCCAATCGCCTGGCTTCCATCAAAACCAATCATCTCCCCATCCTCTGCGAACTGATCAGCCATTCGACGGGCACTCCGATTATTCCATCCATCGATCAGTTGTTGATAAAGTGCTTGGACTTCATTTGACACAGAAATATTCCTCCTTAAAAGATCTCCTATATTTCATTGTTTCAATATTATACAAAAACATGTAGGATAACAAATGCGTACAGTTTTTCACTATTTTTTATATCGAGATATCCTTAAAGAGTTGAACGAAAATCTAAATAAGATTGATTCTCTTTGCCCATCATTGACGGATTAGTAGCAACAACCGCAATCAAAAAATATTCGCATAAACGTGGAACCACATCCTCAATAAATATCAACTAGGTTAAGAGATTACTAACAGTGTTCAATAATAATAAACTCCTGCTACTCTCCGCCCCTTCAACCCGCATTCCTACGCCTCCTATATTTTTCCATTCATAATAAAGTCGTTCACGAATCGCTCATTTTCTCGATTTTTGATTCGATTTTTTCTGGCAGAACTTTATTATGTTTGAAAATAAAGTCGTGATAGAAAGACAGGGTAAAGGCTTGAGGATAAAGGATTTTCCCTTTTCCCTCTTTCCTTTCCCCTGCCTTGCTCCTGCCCTTTTGCACAACTTTATTTTGATTTTGCTACGACTTTATTTTATATGGCAGGACTTTATTTATTCCTTACACTTTAATTCCAACTGTGTGACGGATTCAACGTGAGCCGTCATCGGGAACATATCGACGGGTTGTATGTAGTTGATTTTGTACATCGGACTAAGTGTCTGCAAGTCTTTGGCCAGTGTGGAAGGGTTGCAGGAAACATACACCATTCTCTTAGGCTTTATGTTCATGATCGTTTTCAAAAATTCCCGGTCGCACCCGGATCTAGGCGGGTCAACAACCACAACATCGGGAATCCATCCTTGTTTTTTCCATTTTGGCAGCCACTCTTCAGCTGTTCCGGTTTCATAAACAAAATGCGTCATATCATGCTTTTCAGCATTTTTGCGGGCGTCTTCAACCGCTTCGGGGATGACATCCATACCGCGTACTTCTTTTGTTTCTTTTCCAATCCACAGTCCGATCGTTCCGACCCCGCAATAGGCATCTAACACTGTTTCCTTTCCTGTGAGCGAAGCTGCTTTTTTCACTTCGTTGTAAAGCTTGACTGTTTGTTCAGGGTTTAATTGGAAAAATGCACGCGCGGACAGTTCAAAACTGAATTCTTCCAATTGCTCTGTAATGGAAGGCTCTCCATACAATAAATACGTTTTCTCTCCGAATATCAGCGATGTCTTTTTTGGATTCACATTTTGCATAATGGAAACAACGTTTGGCAGTCTTTTTTTGATTTCATCCACAATGAGCTGCTTTTTGGGTAGTTCTTTATGAGTGGTGATGAGAACTACTTGAATTTGGCCGGTTTTTGTCCCAATTCGAGTGACGATGGTTCTAACAGCAGGAGTTTTGGTGTGTCCGTCAAAAATAGGAATGTGCAAGTCGGACAAAATTTCTCGAATAATCTGCGTCGCTTTATCCGTTTCTGGATGCTGAACGATACATGTTGAAATATCGACCAGCTTATGAGAATTCAAGCGATAAAGCCCTGAAATGACCCTCTCCTTTTGCCTTCCTAACTGAAATTGGCTTTTATTCCGGTAGTGCCACGGGTCTTCCATGCCGATAGTTGGCCGAATTTCGATTTGTGTTATATCAAACTGGGTATGGCGTTCAAGAGCTTGAATTAAGATATTCCGCTTTTCGACCAATTGGCGTTCGTAGGACAAATGCTGCAGCTGGCATCCTCCGCATATCTCATAAACGGAACATGGGGGTTTTACACGAAAAGGGGATTTCTTTCTGATTTTTTTGATTCGCCCTTCCGTAAAATTGGGATGCACATTTGTCGCTTCCACCACTACTTCTTCTCCCGGCAGCGCGCCGGGAACAAACACGACTTGCCGTTTAAAATATCCAACTCCTTCTCCGTTGATTCCAAGTCTTTTCATCGTAAGCGGAAAAGTCTGGTGTTTTTTAATTTTCACTTGTTGATTGGAACTCACGTTTCTTCACTCGCTTTCTGTTCTTAAAGCGCATGCAGCCAATATTACGGTCTTCATTATGGATCATCTTTTGTTCTAATGACAACATATTTACATAAAAAATTGTATAAAGAGGCTAGCTACAAATCTTAAAACGTGAAAAGCCATAGATAAACCGTGTATGCTCCAGTCGACCAAAACAAAAATCGATACGGAGTTTTTATTTATGGCTCAAACACAGTCTACCACCAAAAAAACGCCTATTTAAACAGCTTACACCCTTTGATAGCGGGAAAATAGTGAGGGACAATCTCTTCAAGCCATCGCTGATGCGGCGGGCTGCCATAAAAGCACCATTTCCCGGGAGTTGAAGCACCGTGACTCAGATGAAGACAAATGGAAAGCTATTTGAAGCTTATTTTCCGGATACGGACAAACTGGTATACGAAAAAAACCGGAAAGCCTGTGATGCCAAATTTAAGTTGGATGACGAAATGAAATTCATCCAGTTTGCAGAGGCCAAAATCCTAAGGGATGTCTGATCACTAAGAAGATGTAAAAAGAATCAAAAAAAGATTTATTCCAATAACAGTTTGTTTCGTCAAAACTCATATCTTCTCAGACAATCCAACAGTTCTGGTTTATGTTTTGACTAGCTTTTATATGGTGATTGGTTTTTAGATTGATTTTTCGCTTTTGATAAAAATTTATAGGTCAAATAAACACCAATGAATCCCCCTATGGTATTTAGAATGATATCATCAATATCAAATACTCCTCTTTTGAAAATAAACTGTATTAACTCAATAAATAAGCTTGTATATAAAAACACTTGTAAAGAATTAAATAGCTTATTTTTGGTAAATAGCAAAGCAACGATCCCTAGCGGAATAAACATGAATATATTAGAAATGATATTGATAATGAAAATGTTATTATTCACATTTTGGTGTTTAAAAAGATTTAATAATGGAATGAAGTTATATTGTCGATGGTAAACCCCATCCTTAAAAAACACAATCGATACTAAAAATACTAAATAAATAATATAAAAAGAAACGAAAAGCGTCCGATAGTTTTTTATACTAAAGTTTGATTTTCTAGATCCAAATAGTAGATTCACAACAACCCATAATACAACGGCTAATATTAATCTACCAGAAATAAAGATAATGGCACTTGAAACAACATGAATAATATAATCATCTACAAAGTAATACATGATAAATTGGGAAGCAATCAAACACACTAAAAAAATACCGATTTGTTTTAATATTTTAACAGTCATTATCTTCACCTCTTCAAAAAAAAAGAGATAGAAAGAACTATCTCTTTTCATAATAGATTTATTAATCATCTATATTAATTGCTCCAACTGCCCCAAACATGGATTTCTCTACATCCTATGCATTTGCCACTTATTTCGACAAACTTTAACTTGTAGGTACCATCTGAAAGACCACTAGTGCTTAACGATTTACCTGTTACATCTGAAGATACTGTACCAACAGTCTTCTGATAACTATAGCCAAGCAAACCTTTACGGAAAGCCTGTATAGAAACAGTTCTTCCTAAAGTATACTCTTGAGAGTGTT
Organism: Caryophanales bacterium; assembly: GCA_014896555.1. GTDB lineage: Bacteria > Bacillota > Bacilli > Bacillales > DSM-4216 > Bacillus_O. The sequence continues at coordinate 17,092 of JADBKC010000057.1, forward strand.
TAACAGAAATACTTCCATCCGTTACATTCAATGAACC
>JADBKC010000224.1 GCA_014896555.1 Caryophanales bacterium
GGGTCGTTCACTTGGGATCCCTCGACTTGAAAACGAACTTCCGCATCCCAATCAGCGAATTCAGGGCGCAATTTTAGAGCGGACTTTGGAATCATTCCAAGTCCCCTCCACTCGAAAGAGGGACGAATTTCAAAAACTTCTTTCATTATGTCAAGCGCGGGGACATTACCTTCGTTTGGAACGACACGGCTATACTGATTTTCTACATCAGATCGCTCTTCATGAATTTGTTTTACAAGCATGAGAATGGATTGTAGTAAATCCAGCGGTTCAAACCCGGAGATGACTACAGGTTTTCTATATTTTTCTGCAATGCTTTCAAAAGGATGGGCGCCAATTACTGATGAAACATGGCCTGGTCCAATAAATCCGTCAATTTGCATATCCTGCGAATCCAAAATCATCTGAATGGCTGGAATAATTAGAACGTGATTAGAAAAAACTGAAAAATTGGAAATGTTCAATTCACGGGCGCGCAAAATCGTCAATGCCGTTGAGGGTGCAGTTGTTTCAAATCCAATTGCAAACAACACAACCTGCCGATCAGGATATTTCATCGCTATTTTTAAGGCATCTAAAGGAGAGTAAACCATCCGAATATCAGCCCCTCTAGCTTTTAGTTCGAGAGGCGTTCCGTGTTTTCCAGGAACGCGCATCACATCTCCGAATGCAGTAAAAATCACATTCGGCTGCTTGGCAATGGAAAGCCCGTCATCCATACGTCCCATTGGAAGAACACAGACAGGACATCCCGGTCCATGAACAAGTTCAATATTTTCAGGCAGAAGATTTTGCAGTCCAAATCGAAAAATAGAAAACGTATGTCCTCCGCAAACTTCCATAAAACGATAATGATCATTTGGATTAACGAGACGGTGGATTTCTTCCGATATCTTTCGGATTAATTCTGGATTGCGGAACTCATCAACATATTTCATCGTCGTCATTCTATTGCACCTCCCCTATTTGGCTCAATGAGACCCCAATTTGTTTCCATATTTCTCTCTTGCACGGAAAGAGTTATCATAGTAAACAAATCTTCCTTTTGCTTCTGTCAAGTTTATTCATGAAAAGGAGTTGTCTGTTCAAATTTTTTCATCGTCAAATTGGTAGCCTTTTACTTCGTCTATTGCTTCATCTGATTCATCTAGCAGACTAAGCAATTTCAATTGTTCATTCGCTTGTTCTCCACTGATTTTGCTCATTGCAAAACCAACATGAATCAACACCCAGTCTCCCAGAAGGAGGGGCTCATTTTTCAATAAGTCAATGTTAATTTTGCGGCGCACACCAGAAACGTCCACTACGGCATAATGGTGATCATCATCAAACATTTCGACAATTCGGCCCGGAATAGCCAAACACATGGATGCGTCCCCCCTATTTTTTATAAATTGAAAAAATGCAACTATTTCGAACATGCCAAAACCACTTTTCTAGTTTCTATGGCCTTGTTTTAAGTTAGTAGATTCATTGGGCTTTTTTATATTGACCTTCTATTCAAATGACCGCAACGCAGGTTGGAAGAAATCAGTTTAGGTCCCTCTTTTTTTGAAATCAACAATATCAGCCAATGCATGGTCGTTTTCCGCCAGAAATTCCAAATAAGTACGTGAAGGTTGCCGCTGTCGGCCACAACTACTAAATAGATGAATCCGGTTTGGTTGAGCCGATGGCAATGCAAGACCGCCGGGCGCCCGCTCTCCTAACCACCGTTCAGGATAAGCAGTCAATTTAATCGTATCCATATTCTCTGCTCCTCTACTCTCACTGGAAAAGGTTCTAGCTGCACATGAGGCGCCGTCATGCATTCTCCGGTGGATAAATCAAAACGGAACCCATGCCATGGACAAGTAATCAAAGAGCCGTCCACCAGTCCACCGTCAAGAGGCATTCCCATATGAGGGCACTGATTACGAAATGCCATAACTTTTCCATTCATGAGCATGAGTAAAACGTTGTGTTCCTCGCACGAAAAGCTAAAAGGCTCCCCATCTTTCAGTTCAAAAATGGATGGTCCTTCCACCCATCCGCTTTGTTCTAAACTACCAGTATCATTTATGATGTGAATCGGCATATAGCCAGAGGCAACTTCCTCATCGGCCATGACAACATCTTCGATTTCCGGTACACGTGCTTTAATCGCTTCTTCAACCCCGTTTTTCAGCGTCAAGGCAGATAGCGAGCAACCTGAACAAGATCCTTGGAGGCGAACATAAACCGTCTTTTCTTCTACTTTCACTAG
>JADBKC010000058.1 GCA_014896555.1 Caryophanales bacterium
ACTAATACCTGTTTCGTCCACAGCAGCTTGAATAAACTTGCGGGTCATATAACTGAAAAAAGCCGGTCCGCAGCTGACAATATCTGAAGCGGCTCTTGTCCAGCGATCGTCCATTTCAACTGGATGAGAAATGGCCTCAATTAAGTGTAAAAATTGATTTTTCCACTTCTCTTGGCAATTTTCTCCAAATGTGACTAATACAGCGCCTGCCAAAGCACGGTTTGTAATGCTAGGGATCGCTCTTATACACGAACAGGAGAGAAGTGATTCCAATTGGGCTGTGGTAATGGGGCTAGTAATCGAAACGGCACATTTTTCTTTTAAAAAAACAGATCGGTGTTCTACAATAATCGAATAGATTTCCTTTGGTTTGACACATAGAAAAATGATGTCGCTTTTTTCAATGACTTCACGGTTATTAGCCGCAACATTCAATTTAGGGTATTGGGATTTGAGCTTCAGTGACTTCTCTGGAGTGCGATTGTGAATATATACATCCGAAGGGACTAGGGCTTTTGATTCGATGAACGATTCAACTAAAATACTTCCCATATTTCCCGTACCGATAATTCCCGTTTTCAAGTTAGGTCCCTCCTCAAATGACAGTTCTCCTACAATGTATGCCTTTAAAAAATAATTATGATTAGAGGTGAAGAGAAACAAAAATGGAACTGCTGCAGCGATATCGTATCCCAGCACTCATTGCGACCTCTATTGGGATTCTTCTCTTTTTTTATTACCAAACTGGCCATAAGGAGAGATTAGACCAACCTTCTATTGTCATGCCAAAGGAAGAAGCAAAAGAGAATACACACAAAAAATCTATAGAAGAGAAAGTGGAAGAAGAGTCAAAGCCGCAATTGGTAATGATTGATGTAAAAGGAGCAGTCATGAGACCGGGAATTTATGAAGCAACGAGCAATGATAGGATTTACGATATTGTTCAAAAAGCGGGGGGTTTTCGCAAAGAAGCCGATCAAACGAAAGTGAATTTAGCACAGAAGCTGCAAGATGAAATGGTTGTGTATATTCCAAAAGTAGGGGAAAAGGAGCCAACGGCGATTTCACAAAGGGTTCCTTCCGCCAAACCCGCCAATAGTGGAAATGGCCAAGGAGAGATACTTGTGAATATCAATACCGCCACGGCGGAAGAACTACAAAATTTACCCGGCATCGGAAAGACAAGAGCACAATCTATAATTGAATATCGGGAAACAAATGGGCCATTTCAAAAGGTCGAAGATTTAAAAAATATTTCCGGAATCGGGGACAAAACTTATGACAAATTAAAGGATAAAGTCACGTTGAAATAAGGCGGCTTTATTGACGGCTACTTTTTGTTACCGATAAACTATAAAAAAAGCAACGCAATAGAAAAAGTATGTTTGTTAAAGGAGAGCATCGCTGTGAGCACAAGAATCACTTGGCATCAATATTTTATGGCCCAAAGCCATTTATTATCACTGAGAAGCACATGTACGAGATTGGCAGTCGGAGCGACCATTGTTCGAGAAAAAAGAATTATTGCGGGTGGATACAATGGATCCATTGCAGGTGGGGAACATTGTATGGATGTTGGCTGTTATATGGAGGAAGGTCATTGTATTCGGACGATTCACGCTGAGATGAATGCTATTTTGCAATGCGCCAAATTTGGAGTGCCAACTCAAAATGCCGAAATTTACGTCACCCATTTTCCGTGCGTGCACTGTACAAAATCCATTATTCAAGCGGGAATTTCCTCCGTATATTATGCAAATGGCTATCATAACCATCCTTTCAGCCTTGAATTATTTGAAAAAGCAGGACTAAAAGTGGAACACATTCCATTTGAATGGCCGATAATCGATCGGAAAAACGAGGAAAAGAAAAAACTCGTACAAACATTGCTGGATAAATTGGAATTATCCGGAGAAGACGATGAAACTTTGCATCGTTTAAAAGCGCAGGTCGCGGACTTATTTGGCTAATGTTGGGGGTGGGGAATGAAAGGACACATTCTCTATTTCGCGGTTTTTTCACTTTTCGGAAGCATCTGGGCACTGCCGCGTTCTTTAGGCAGCGTCCGTCTTTTTGTTACGATGATTTGCTTGTTTCTCTTATTCAAACTACCTAAAAAAGTAGTGATTTCCCTTTTAGCGGTGTCTGTGTTTTTTTACTTGGCTACCTTCATTCGCTCGAGCCATCATGATAGTTTATATGTTGGAACAGAATCGAATTGGGTCGTGTCTTTTCAACATGATGTAACATTTGATGGCGATCAACTGAAGGCCCGCGTCATTTCTCAAGATGAAGAAAAGCTCGTATTGCGATATACTCTTCATTCTCGCGAAGAAAAAGAGCTTCTTCAGCAAAAATTAGTTCCTCCTCTTGTTTGTTCGATTCCCGGAAAATTAGTGGAACCATCCTCTGGCAGAAATGAAAATAGCTTTGATTACCAAACCTACTTATCTGATCAACAAATTTTTTGGATACTAGAACCGACCGGTAAAATCCGTTTAGACAATTGCTATTACACGAAACCGACATTTCTGGATCGACTTCAAAAGATGCGTGTTCAAGGCATACAACTAGTCATGGATCAATTTCCGAAAGAAATGAAAGCTGTAGCAGCTGCCCTTCTGTTTGGTGATCAAAGCAAGGCAGATGAAGAATTGATGACAGCTTATCAAAAATTAGGGATTATTCATTTGCTCGCCGTTTCTGGTCTCCATGTCCAATTGATAGCAGGCGCCTTTTTTTACCTTTTGATCCGACTAGGAGTGACAAGAGAATCGTCAGCGTGGATACTGCTTTTTTTATTGCCTCTTTATGCGGTGATGACCGGAGGATCTCCTCCTGTTGTGAGATCCGTACTCATGACGATGTTTCTTCTTCTAGCAGCTTTGACAAAAGGTGAATGGACTTCCTTAGATGCCATCGGTGTCAGTTTTATGATGGTCATCTTATACGATCCTTTTTTGCTGTACCACATCGGTTTACAGCTAAGCTATCTGGTGAGCGTTTCTCTTTTGCTTTCCTCTCCGTTGATTTCCCGATTGAAAACGTCTTTAGGAAAATCGTTTGCCATTACATTGATCTCCCAAGCGGCTAGTATTCCACTCCTGCTTTATCATTTTTATGAAATCTCCCTTATATCCCTTGTGGCCAATTTATTTTTTGTTCCATTTTATTCTTTTTTGATGATGCCGCTTTCTCTTTTCTGTTTTTTGCTGCTCCTTGTAGAAGGCGGATTGCCAGCACCCATCCAAGGGTTTTCATGGCTTTTCGGCGTAATTAATCAATTTGCTGAATATTGCGGAAATCTGCCTTTTGCGACCATTGTCACTGGAAAGCCTAATGAATTGTTTCTCTTTTTGTACATGATCGCTGTTTTCCTTTTCTTTTTCATGTGGGAAAAACATCATTCCATGAAAAAGGCATGCCTCCTATTAGCTGAGTATTTGTCATCCATCTTTTGTGCTCACGCATGAATCCCTATGGAGAAGTTTCTTTTATCGATGTCGGCCAAGGGGACTCTATTTTCATCCGTCTTCCGTTTCATAAAGGCACCTATTTAATCGATACTGGCGGACATCTGCCCTTTCAAAAAGAAGAATGGAAAGAAAAAAGCCAGAAATTTACCGTCGGAAATGATATTATTTTGCCTTATTTGAAAAGCAAAGGAATTACAGAAATTGATAAGCTTATTTTGACACATAGCGATTATGACCATGTCGGAGCCGCAACAGAGATTATACCTTATGTCCGTGTCCATGAAATCGTAGTGACCCCAGGCTCTGAAAAAGAGTCCATCATGAAGAGAATCATTCAAGTCGCTTACCAAAAACAAATCAAAATCACTGAAGGGATAAAGGGGCAAGGATGGAACGCAGGTAAAGCCGCTTTTTTGTTTCTTTCTCCTGATGATTCTTTGTATGAAGGGAACAATGATTCTCTTGTATTGTATGCTAGGATAGGCGGTATGAGCTGGCTATTTACAGGGGATTTGGAGAAGGAGGGGGAGTCTCAACTTATCAGACAATGGAATTTGAAAGCGGATATATTAAAGGTGGGGCATCACGGAAGTAAGACCTCTACATCCAAGGAATTTTTAAGGGCTGTCAACCCGAAAGCCGCAGTGATTTCGGTTGGGGCGAAAAATCGTTACGGCCATCCTCATAAAGAGGTGATACGCCTGTTGAAGGAACAACATCTCAAAGTGTTTCGAACGGATCTACATGGACAGATCACCTACAAATTTTACAAGGAAAAAGGAACGTTCCAGACTCATTATCCATAGCATATAGTAGTTACAAAAAAAGAAGTTCGTCCCTCTATGACGAACATTCCATCCGCTACCCAATCATTTTTATTGTCACACCGATCACAAACATAATGGTAAAGAAAAGAAACGAAACCCCAAAACCTACACCAGAATCTACGGCGTCATTGCTCTTTGACTGGACATCTTTTTCGAACTCGTTCATCCTATCCCCTCCTATTTTTTTTAGTATATTCGATCCATATGAAAAAATCTATAGCTCCTCGAACAATTTCCTTCAATGACAAGAGTTGACACCTATATTTTCACCTTGTATGGCGACAATATAAGTAAGCTGGTTTACCGCTGGCCAATAAAAGTTCCCGGGGCTTTTATTGGCAGCGTTTATATAGATTTGGCAAGGGGTGCATCAATGGTAAAAGATGTTCCCCTTGTCAAAAAGGGATTGCTTTTTTATGATAGATCTGCAATAGATGAATAAAAAAGCAATTGGAGAGTATAGACATTGATGAATGTATGGGAAAAAATTGAGAAAAAAAAATTTTCTCCGCTTTACTTAGTATATGGACCAGAAACATTTTTTATGAATGAATTAAAGCAAAAGTTGCTTCAATATGCGTTAAACGAAGAGGACATGGATTTTAATTTTTCCTCTTACGATTTGGAAGAAACACCGGTCGAGTTGGCGATTGAAGACGCCGAAACGCTTCCGTTTTTAGGAGAAAGGCGTTTAGTGGTGTTACATAATCCAGTTTTTTTGAAGGCGGAGAAGCTCAAAGAAAAAGTGGAGCATAACATAAAAAGGCTGTTGGATTACATTGAAAAACCAGCGCCTTATTCGATTGTTGTTTTTGCCGCGCCGTATGAAAAATTGGATGAGCGTAAAAAAATCACAAAGCTTTTAAAGGAAAAGGCCGAAACATTCGAAGCGAAAAAACTAAATGAAAAAGAAATCATGATCTGGATAAAAGAACGTGCAAAAGCCAACAACACAGAAATAGAAGACGCTGCTGTCCAGCAGCTGATGACTCTTGCGGGGATGAATTTAATGATTTTGGCGAGCGAGATCGACAAACTTTCCATGTATGCCATAGAAACAAAGGTTATCGATGCGGGGATGGTGGAACGATTAACGGCCCGATCGCTGGAACAAAATGTTTTTTCTTTAGTGGATAAAATAGTGGATGGCAAGATCGAAGAAGTGTTTGAAATTTATTATGATTTGTTAAAACAAAATGAAGAACCCATCAAATTATTAGCGATTATTGCAAGCCAATTTCGGCTTATTTACCAAGTAAAGGAACTAGCGAGAAAGGGCTACGGACAGCAAAAAATGGCTGCCTTTTTGAAGGTTCATCCTTTTCGTGTCAAGCTGGCTCTTGAAAAAGCCCGGAAATTTACAGAAGAAGATTTAATGCGGGTCATCGATTTGCTGGCAGAATGCGACTATGCGATGAAAACAAGCGCTATGGATAACAAGATGGTCATTGAGTTATTTTTATTAAAGTTTTTTGAACGTAATCGAAAATAAGGAGTGTTCTTGTTTAGAAAGGGCGTTTTTTCAATTTGGATAGGAAAGACTCCTATAGGAAATCAAATTACGTTCCATCATCTAGAGTTTGGATGAAAAACGCATAATAAAAAAGGATGTCAAGTGGACATCCCTTTTTATTATGCGTTGACAGATAATTTTTTCATTAAGCGGGATTTCGTACGGCTCGCTGTATTTTTATGAATAATGCCTTTAGCCGCTGCTTTGTCGACGTGTTTCACCGCATTTTGGAGAAGTTCTTGAGCATTATCGGCATTGTTAAGAGCCGCTGCTTCGAATTTTTTGATCGCTGTACGCATAGAAGATTTAAATTGTGCGTTTCTCGCTCTGTGTTCTTCATTTGTTTTTACACGTTTAATTGCAGATTTAATATTTGGCATCTCTGTCACCTCCTGTGAGCGATCGAGATTTTTATCGATACTCGACTTTCACTTTTCTTAAACAATAAGAACAAAAGTTATTCTATCAAACGAATGCCGATATTGCAATACTGTAATTCATAAAGAGAACTTTCCGAAAAGCTGATTTGCTGTGGATTGGAAACATCCATTCCCCTGTGAAAATGAAGGAATGAAGAGTTGTCTGAATGGGAAAAATAATCAAAACTGGTGGTTGCGGAAAGGGCTGATCATAGGTGAAAAAAGAAAAAAACATCGATTACAGCGTATACGCAGTTCGTACCGATTTGGCGATAGAAGCGAAAGAAATGATCGAGGAAAAAGAGAAAGAAAAATCAGAACTGAAGGGTGTCATTGTTCAAGAGCGGGACAAAAACGGCATCCACATCTCTTATGTGGAAATTACGGAGGAAGGCGAAAAAAAAATCGGGAAGAAAGCAGGTCATTATTTAACCATTGAAGCACAAGGGATCCGGGAGCAAAACACGGAACTGCAAAAAGAAGTAACCGCCGTGTTTGCCAACGAATTCTCGCAGTTTTTGCATAAAAACAATATTTCCAAAGATGCCAGCTGTTTAATCGTCGGCCTTGGAAACTGGAATGTCACTCCTGACTCATTAGGACCAATTGTTTGTGAGAATGTACTAGTGACAAGGCATTTATTTCAATTTCAGCCTGAAACTGTGGAAGAGGGGTATCGGGAAGTGAGTGCGCTTGCCCCAGGGGTTATGGGGCTGACAGGGTTAGAGACGAGCGACATTATTTACGGGGTCGTTGAAAAATCAAAGCCTGATTTTATTATTGCGATTGACGCTCTTGCGTCAAGATCTATTGAACGGGTAAACGCTACTATTCAAATATCAGATACGGGCATCCAACCAGGTTCAGGTGTCGGAAACAAACGGAAAGAATTGAGCAAGCAAACTCTTGGAGTGCCGGTTATTGCCATTGGGGTGCCGACTGTTTTGGATGCCGTGTCGATTACGAGCGAAACGATTGATTTTATGCTTAAGCACTTCGGACGAGAAATGAAAGAAGGAGACCGGCCTTCTAAAGCGCTTGCTCCTGCTGGTTTTCTGTTTGGGAAAAAGAAAAAGTTAACTGAGGAAGATCTTCCCGCCGAGGAACCGCGAAAAATGTTTTTAGGGCTGATTGGCACTTTAAGTGAAGAAGAAAAAAGAAAGCTCATCCATGAAGTTTTGGCTCCGCTTGGCCACAATTTAATGGTGACGCCCAAAGAGGTGGACGTGTTTATACAGGATACCGCCAATATTATTGCCAATGGTCTGAATGCTGCTCTTCATAGTGCCATTAGTCAGCATAACGCCGGTTTCTACACTCGCTGAAACCGGCTGCTTTCTTTTTTGGAAAATAACGGGAGACATCACGATTTTTCCAAAACCGGAAAGTGAAGTTCTACCTTTTCTATGAAAGTCATACCTATATTACTAGACTTGAAACGAAAGGGTGGAACAATGAAAAAAACAAACTCTCACTACATCCTATCTATCGACATTGTGACTGTCGTAAAAGCAGCTTTTACTTTTTTTGCCGCTCTTTTATCTGTTTTTTCTTTAGTGGGGATTTTAACAACCTTTCAAAATGAATATCGGCTGTCCTCCAATTCTGTGAATAAGGCGACAAAAAACATATCAGGAGCGGTCCTCTATCATCTATTTGCGATGGAGAACAAGCTGTTTTTAAAAGAGGAACCGAAAGATATCCGTGTTCCTTCGCTGAATGAAGTTTTGTTTCAATTTGCGACGAATATTCAAATGAAAGATCATCGAAGTTTATTAGGAAGGGAAATCCCTGGCTTTTCCATTTATGATGGTTATATCCTCGTTGCCGGAAAAGGGACAAACTATACCAACCTTCCCATTGAGTCGGAACCGCCAAAAGAAGTATTAAGTAAAGAGAAAGAGGCGCCTTTGAAGAACACGAGGGAACTCGAGAGCGAAAAGAAACAAAGTCCTCCTCTATCGACTAACGAAAAACAAACAGTCTATCTTTATTTTACCCACACCCATGAATCATACTTACCGTACTTGAATGGGGTGGATGATCCGGATGCAGCGCAAAATTCAAAACTAAATGTCACAAAAGTGGGAGAAATTTTAAAAAGCAAGCTTGAGGAGAAAGGAATTGGCACTTATGTGGATAAGACAGATATCGTCGATTTGCTCAATAAACGCGGCTGGGACTATGGGTTGGCCTACCAAGAATCACGTCAAATTGTCGCTTCGGCCATGAAACACCATCGAGATTTACAATATTTTATCGATATTCACCGTGATTCTCAGCGGAAAAACGCAACCACCACTCGTATTCGTGGAAAGAACTATGCGAAAATCGCCTTTATTATCGGAGCTGAACATCCTCATTATGAAAAAAATGCTGCTCTAGCCACAGAGCTTCATAAACGATTAGAAAAAAAATATCCCGGGTTATCACGGGGAGTTATCGTCAAGCAAGGGAAAAATACAAATGGAAAATTTAACCAAGATTTATCAAGCAAAGCGTTTTTAATCGAGGTGGGTGGAGTGGATAATACAATGGATGAAATCACTAGAGCATGTGAAGCCTTTGCAGATGCCTTCAGCGATTATTATTGGGATGCAGAAAATGTGAATCAGTCCAGCGAAACTCAGCGTTCGAAACAGTAGAATTCATATGATCCACTGCTTTTAAAAGAAGAGGGTGCTATGACGCCCTCTTCTTTATGTAAAAACGTTCTTTCAAGCAGGAAAAAAGATACTTCTTCCACTAAGAGAGGGATAACCGCTGTGAATATCTCGAAACACATGAGTAATATCCGAAATAGCCGCATCAGATAAAATCGGATAAGTCCGTTTTAACAGAAAAATATATGATCGTATTGTGGAAGATTAGAAGACCGTTTTTGATAAGAAAGGTTTTCATTGAATCTTGGCAATCTGACTGCTATAATCGAAAATAGTGTACGTGTGCCGATAAACAGGAGTGAATGAGTATGAAGCGGGAAGAAAAACTGAACAGACAGAAGCATATTCGCAATTTTTCCATTATCGCCCATATTGATCATGGAAAATCCACGCTTGCTGATCGCATTCTCGAAAAAACAAACGCCTTATCACAAAGGGAAATGAAAGACCAGCTGCTGGATATGATGGATCTAGAAAGGGAACGGGGCATTACGATTAAGCTGAATGCTGTTCAATTGAAATATAAAGCGAAAGACGGAGAAGACTATATCTTTCATTTAATCGACACACCCGGGCATGTCGATTTTACGTATGAAGTTTCGAGAAGTTTGGCGGCTTGCGAAGGAGCCATTCTCGTAGTGGATGCTGCCCAAGGCATTGAAGCACAAACGCTTGCCAATGTATATTTAGCCATTGACAACGATTTGGAAATTATCCCAGTCATCAATAAAATTGACTTGCCGGCTGCTGATCCAGAAAGAGTGCGCCAAGAAATAGAGGACCTCATTGGATTAGATGCTTCACAAGCGGTGCTGGCATCAGCGAAAGCAGGTATCGGGATTGACGAGATATTGGAGCAGATTGTGGAAGTGGTTCCGCCTCCGGAAGGCGATCCTGATGCTCCTTTAAAAGCGCTCATTTTTGATTCCTTATATGATCCGTATAAAGGGGTTATCGCCTATATTCGTGTGGTGGATGGATCGGTAAAAGTAGGGGATAAAATTAAAATGATGGCAACGGGAAAAGAGTTCGAGGTTACGGAAGTAGGTGTTTTAACTCCTAAGCCTGCCACTCGCGACGAATTAATGGTTGGAGATGTCGGCTTTTTAACGGCCTCCATCAAAAATGTCGGTGATACGAGAGTCGGTGATACGATTACATCAGCGGTCAACCCAGCTTCTGAACCGCTTCCCGGCTACCGAAAATTAAACCCAATGGTTTATTGTGGAATGTACCCCATCGACTCCGCTAAGTTTAATGATCTTCGCGACGCACTTGAAAAATTACAATTGAACGATTCTGCTTTGCAATTCGAACCGGAAACATCGCAAGCTCTTGGTTTCGGTTTCCGCTGCGGTTTCTTAGGGCTTTTGCATATGGAAATAATTCAAGAACGGATTGAGCGTGAATTTAAAATTGATTTAATTACAACGGCGCCAAGTGTTATTTATAAAGTTCATACAACGGATGGAAATGAAGTTCAGGTTGACAATCCGACCAATATGCCGGATCCTCAGAAGATCGCTCGAGTCGAAGAACCTTATGTTCGAGCCAGCATGATGGTTCCAAATGATTATGTCGGTGCTGTCATGGAACTGGCGCAAGCAAAGCGCGGCCAGTTTATCGATATGCAATATCTGGATGACACTCGCGTCAATGTTATTTATGAAATTCCGCTTTCTGAAATTGTGTATGACTTTTTCGATCAATTAAAATCGAGTACAAAAGGATATGCCTCTTTTGATTATGAACTCATTGGATACAAACCATCGAAATTAGTGAAAATGGATATTTTGCTGAATGGGGAAAAAGTCGATGCACTAAGCTTCATAGTCCATCGCGACTTTGCGTACGAGAGAGGAAAAGTGATTGTTGAAAAGCTGAAAGACTTAATCCCTAGACAACAATTTGAAGTTCCGGTTCAAGCCGCGATTGGAAGCAAAATCATTGCCAGATCCACGATCAAAGCGATGCGGAAAAATGTGCTTTCGAAGTGCTACGGAGGAGACGTTTCCCGGAAACGAAAACTATTGGAAAAACAAAAAGAAGGAAAGAAACGGATGAAGCAAGTAGGGTCCGTTGAAGTACCGCAAGAAGCGTTTATGGCTGTATTAAAAATGGATGACTCTAAATGACGGCGACTATGTCATCATGTTTCTTTGTTAACAGAAAACGAAACGATCGAATGGGAAGGCGAAGTTCCGCTTTCCCTTTCTCGTTTTTTCCTCTTTGACTAATTAACAGATCAGCGTCGTGTAAAGGACTTTGCTGATTGTATAAAAGGATCTTTTTGACATGAAAGGGGTGAAGACTGAATGATTGAGTCTGCCTATATCCATATACCGTTCTGCAAACAAATTTGTTATTATTGCGATTTTAACAAGTTCTTTTTGAAAGGGCAGCCAGTGGAACGCTATTTAAAAGCTTTAAAAGAAGAAATGAGGATCACTATTGAAGCATTTCCCACCCGGGATCTGAAAACGATCTTTGTCGGAGGGGGCACTCCCACCGCGCTGGAAGCAGACCAGCTGGAAGAGCTTTGCAAAACGATCCGCGACATTCTTCCTTTCCAAAAAGGAGAATTTACTTTTGAAGCCAATCCGGATGACTTAACAAAAGAAAAATTGGTCATTCTACACCAATATGGCGTAAACCGACTGAGTTTAGGAGTTCAATCATTTGATGATGAATTGCTGAAAAGAATCGGCCGGACTCATACGGGCGAAGACGTCGTGAAAACAGTGGATATGGCGATCAAAGCTGGATTTGAAAATATTAGCATTGATTTAATGTATGCCCTTCCCGGCCAAAAGAAAGAGGATTTTCAGTTGTCGCTGGAAAAAGCGTTTCAACTCGATCTTCCTCATTATTCAGCGTATTCTTTAATCATTGAACCGAAAACGGTTTATTACAATTTAATGAAAAAGGGGAGACTGCCGCTGCCATCCGAGGATTTGGAAGCGGAAATGTATGATCTGCTGATGGATGAAATGGAACAGCATGGAATTCATCAATACGAAATCAGCAATTTTGCTAAAAAAGGCTATGAAAGCAAGCATAATCTTGTTTACTGGAATAATGGCGAATATTATGGGTTTGGCGCTGGAGCACATTCGTATGTGAATGGGAAGAGACAAGCTAATTACGGGCCGCTGAAAAAATATATGGCGCCGGTGGAAAACGGCCAGTTTCCTGTTATGGAAGAAATCATTCTCAGCAAAGAAGAAAAGATGGAAGAAGAAATGTTTTTAGGATTGCGAAAAACAGAAGGAGTGTCAATGACTCGCTTTCAGCATAAATTTGGGATAGAGCTTATGGAGATTTTCTCATCTCCTGCGGAAGAAATGGAAAGCAAAGGACTACTGGAAGTACAAGGAGATTTTATCCGTCTCACAAAAAAAGGAAGGTTTTTAGGAAATGAAGTGTTCCAAGCTTTTCTTGGCATTAGTTAAATGATTGACAGAGGAGCCCCCTTTTGATAAGTTATTTAATAGATTTAGCACTCGATAACAGAGAGTGCTAACAGAGGTGATGTAAGGTGTTAACAGATCGCCAATTGCTGATTCTGCAAGCAATTATTGATGACTTTATTCGATCTGCACAACCTGTCGGCTCGCGCAGTTTATCTAAAAAAAGCGAATTTCAGTTTAGTTCGGCCACCATTCGCAATGAAATGGCTGATTTGGAAGAATTAGGGTTTCTCGAAAAACCTCATACTTCATCAGGGAGAATTCCGTCTGAAAAAGGGTATCGCTACTACGTTGATCATCTCCTTCATCCGGAGAAACTCAATAAACAAGATGTTATAATGATCCGCTCCATCTTTGCTGAAAGGATTTATGAAATGGAGAGGATTGTTCAAAAGTCGGCGAAAATTTTATCAGAGCTGACCAATTATACAGCAATAGCGCTGGGACCAAGATTAAAAGAAAACAAACTGAAAAGAATTCAAATTGTCCCATTAAATAAGGAGACGGCGGTTGCCATCATTGTTACCGATACTGGACATGTGGAAAACCGGACTTTCACGCTCCCCGATACGATAAGTTCAGGCGATATAGAAAAAATGGTCAATATTTTAAATGAACGCTTATTCGGTGTTCCGCTTGACAATTTGCAGGATCACATATATAAAGAAGTGGCGATGCTGCTTCGCCAGCATATTTCTAATTATGACGATATCCTCCGCTCGCTGGTGAGAGCGGTAGAACTTCCAGCTGATGAAAAATTGTTTTTCGGCGGGAAGACCAATATGCTGAATCAGCCTGAATTTCATGATATCGATAAAATTCGGCTATTGCTGGATATGATTGAACAAGAAAAAGGTATTGCTCGTTTGTTGGACCAAATCCCAATCGGCATTCAAGTGAAAATTGGAAGGGAAAACAAAAGCTTGGCCATGAAAGATTGCAGTCTCATCACAGCTTCCTATTCTATTGGAGAGAAAAAAGTAGGAACCATTGCTGTTTTAGGTCCAACTCGTATGGAGTATTCAAGAGTCATCAGTTTGCTCCAATTTTTCAGCGATAGTTTGAGCAATGTATTGACAAAATTGTATCAAAACTAAACATAGTGGAAATATTGAGGAATGTTGAGTTGCAGGTGGTAACCAGCTTTTTATGCTGGCTGCTCTCTTTTTCTTTGTCTTTCCACTTTCCGTCATTTTAAGGAGGTGAATCCATTGACAGAAGAAAAAAAGCAATCGATGGATGAGACAGAGCAAGAATCACAACGAAAAGAAAAAGAAGAACTTCAGGCTGACACTGACAATAAACCGGAGCTTTCTGAACAAGAAGCTGAATCCGAGGAACGATCGGAAGAATCTCCAGAAAATGAAGAGAGTGTTCAAGAAGAAAGTCAAGCAGAAGTTGAGACACTAAATCAAAAAATTAAAGAATTGGAGACAAAACTAGAGGAAGCAGAAAATCGTTACTTGCGTTTATTGGCAGACTTTGAAAATTTTCGCCGGCGTGTGAATATCGAAAAGCAAGCAAGCGAAAAGTACCGTGCGCAAAGCTTAATTTCTGACCTTCTTCCTGTTTTGGACAATTTTGAACGAGCGCTGCAAGTGGCGGTCTCTGATGAGCAAGCCAAATCCCTTCTTCAAGGAATGAAAATGGTTTACAAAGGGGTTTTGGAAGCTTTGAAAAAAGAAGGGCTTGAAGAAATTGAAGCGGCCGGAAAAGAGTTTGATCCAAATATTCATCAAGCTGTCATGGTGGCTAACGATGAAACGGTTGGCCCCAACATCGTAGTAGAAGAACTTCAAAAAGGCTATAAATTAAAAGACCGTGTGATTCGTCCTGCGATGGTGAAAGTAAATCAATAGGGCAGAAAGTTTTACATAACAAGTTAGGAGGTATGAATCATGAGCAAGATTATTGGGATTGATTTAGGAACGACAAACTCTTGTGTCGCCGTTCTTGAAGGCGGTGAACCGAAAGTAATTCCCAATCCGGAAGGAAATCGCACAACTCCTTCTGTTGTAGCCTTTAAAAATGGGGAAAGACAAGTAGGGGAAGTGGCGAAACGGCAAGCCATTACCAACCCAAATACCATTATTTCCATTAAACGTCATATGGGAACGGACTATAAAGTGGAAATTGAAGGAAAACAGTATACCCCACAAGAAATTTCTGCAATGATTTTACAGTATTTAAAATCATATGCGGAAGACTATTTGGGAGAAAAAGTAGAAAAAGCCGTTATTACGGTACCTGCCTATTTCAATGATGCACAACGTCAAGCCACAAAAGATGCCGGTAAAATTGCCGGTTTGGAAGTCGAACGGATCATCAACGAACCAACCGCAGCTGCTCTTGCTTATGGATTAGACAAAATGGAAGACGATCAAACGATTTTAGTATACGACCTTGGCGGAGGAACGTTTGACGTCTCTATTCTTGAACTGGGCGACGGCGTATTTGAAGTGCGCGCTACTGCCGGTGATAACCATCTTGGCGGCGATGATTTTGACCAAGTGATTATTGACTATTTAGTGGAAGAGTTTAAAAAAGAAAACGGAATTGATTTATCGAACGATAAAATGGCTATGCAACGTTTAAAAGACGCTGCCGAAAAAGCGAAAAAAGATCTTTCCGGTGTAACGACGACACAAATCTCCTTGCCATTCATTACAGCAGGAGAATCAGGACCTCTTCATTTAGAAATGACATTGACACGCGCTAAATTTGAGGAACTTTCCGCACACTTGGTAGAACGTACAATGGGGCCAACGCGGCAAGCTCTTCAAGATGCCGGTTTAACTCCTTCTGATATTGACAGAGTTATACTTGTCGGGGGATCTACTCGTATACCGGCGGTTCAAGAAGCCATTCGCCAAGAAATTGGAAAAGAACCGCATAAAGGGGTCAATCCGGATGAAGTAGTGGCTATGGGTGCTGCTATTCAAGGAGGCGTTTTGACAGGCGATGTGAGAGACGTTGTATTGCTGGACGTTACTCCGCTTTCACTCGGAATTGAAACGATGGGCGGCGTGTTCACGAAATTGATTGAACGCAATACCACGATTCCGACATCAAAGTCGCAAATTTTCTCCACTGCAGCTGACAACCAAACGGCTGTGGATATTCACGTTCTTCAAGGAGAACGCCCGATGGCAGCGGATAACAAAACACTTGGCCGCTTCCAATTAACGGATATTCCACCTGCTCCAAGAGGAGTACCGCAAATTGAAGTGACTTTCGATATCGACAAAAACGGTATCGTGAACGTTAGTGCGAAAGATTTAGGAACTGGAAAAGAGCAAAAAATTACGATTAAATCGTCCTCTGGATTATCCGAAGAAGAAATTCAACGCATGGTTAAAGAAGCAGAGGAAAATGCGGAAGCCGACAGAAAGCGCAAAGAAGAAGCTGAACTTCGCAACGAAGCTGACCAGCTCGTCTTTACGGTTGACAAGACTTTGAAAGAGCTGGAAGGAAAAGTGGATGCCGGCGAAGTGAAAAAAGCGGAAGAAGCTAGAGACGCCTTGAAAGCCGCCATTGAAAAAAATAATTTGGAAGAAATTCGCCAAAAGAAAGAGGCGCTTCAAGAAATCGTTCAAAACCTCTCCATCAAACTTTATGAAAATGCAGCACAACAAGCACAATCTCAACAAGGAAATGACAGCAAGAAAAAAGATGACAATGTTGTGGATGCGGAATTCGAAGAAATGAACGACGACAAGAAATAATGGCCATTGAGGAAAAGAAAAAAGTCAAAGTCAGATGTTTTCATGGCTTTGGCTTTTTTCTTCATTGACATCAAACATTTTCTTTCACCGCAGCTAACGATTTCATTGCATAACGGCTGGATTCAATGATAAAATATTCTTTATGTGAGATGCGGGAGTGTTCTAGGTATGAGTAAAAGAGATTATTATGAAGTTTTAGGCGTGAGTAAAAACGCTTCAAAAGATGAAATTAAAAGAGCATATCGAAAACTTTCAAAGAAATACCACCCGGATATCAATAAAGAACCTGGCGCCGAAGAAAAGTTTAAAGAAGTGAAAGAGGCATATGAAGTTTTAAGCGATGATCAAAAACGTGCCCGCTATGACCAATTTGGACATGAGGATCCAAGTCAAAATCAAGGCTTTGGCGAAGGATTCAGCGGTTTTGATGGTTTTGGCGGCTTTGAAGACATTTTCAATACATTTTTTGGCGGGGGCGGATCAAGAAGAAGAAATCCGAATGCTCCAAGAGCAGGAGCCGATCTGCAATATTCCATGAGCATTTCGTTTGAAGAGGCCGTTTTTGGAAAAGAAACCGATATTCAAATTCCAAAGGAAGAAACATGCGATACTTGCGGCGGAACAGGAGCAAAGCCGGGAACGAAACCGGAAACTTGTCCACATTGCCACGGAACTGGGCAAATCAGTACGGAGCAAAATACGCCATTTGGACGCATTGTCAACCGACGGGTATGTACGCATTGTGATGGCACCGGTCAAATCATTCGAGAAAAATGTTCGACTTGCGGTGGAACCGGTAAAGTGAGA
>JADBKC010000225.1 GCA_014896555.1 Caryophanales bacterium
TCGTTGGGGATATGGTGTTCAGCATCGCCTCGGAATTTATTGAAAACGAATCGGAAGACGCTCCCAAACAGGACTGTGAACTAAAGGCCTTCAAACGGCTCGCCAAGAAAATCAAAAACACATTCAAACGGCTGCCCATCTGCCTTTTGGGAGACAGCCTGTATGCATGCGGGCCTGTCTTTGAAATCTGTAAGGATAATAAATGGAAATACATCTTCCGTTTTAAGGAAGGCAGGATTGAAAACAGAAAACAAGGAATTTTTGTTTATTACGGACATCAGGATCACTAAAAGGAATGCGGAAAGGCTCGTCCAGGCGGGGCGGAGTCGCTGGAAAATAGAAAACGAGGGTTTTAACCACCAGAAAAACGGGTGGCACGACATTGGGCATGTGAATTGCCATGATTATAGGGCCATGAAAAACCATTACCTTCTGGTGCAGATTGCCGACATCCTGGTTCAGTTATACCTTAATGGTGCCAAAATCCTAAAGGGTCTGAAAAAATCAGCAAAAGAAAAATCCTCGGATCTGTTGGAAGCGATTCGGACCCACATTTTAACAGCCGAGGATTTACTCAGATTAGGAAAACCGATGCAAATCAGGTTTACCTAACGTCTTTATTCTATCAAAGGATGTGATGGCAAGGAAGCGTTTTTATCGTTATCCACAAATTTAAACCTAAAATAGTCAATTGGGTTCGTTTTGACTTTATTCACAGAAAAACGAATTGGTAATTTTTTACATATGTGGATAAGTGTTTTTTTCTGTTTTAAGGCTAAAAAACATAAATTTACTCCTCAGAGCTGTTTCCAACATATTTTTATTGACAGTGTCACAGCTTCTTCACTCATTTACTTTTGCTTTATACCACATTTGTGCTATGTATGTGTTGAGTAGGAATACTAATCAGACCATTTTGGGACAGCGTCAAACCACTTATACCGTTATTACAATGGGAATTGCTGCTGCAATAGGATCTTACTTGTCAGGAGTACTTTGGAATAACAAATTATTACATGTTTCTTCTTTTGTGACCGTAGGAGTTTTTTCTGCATTGATCAGTTCGCTTTTGATTATATTTATAATGAGAACTGAAAGAAGACAAATAAATGAAAAAAGATCTTATAATTATCATCAGTTTTTTGTATTAGATAGAATGTTTATATTGTTCTGCAATTTCCATTAGTTTTCTAATTATATTTGTCTCACAATTTTCATCCAACTGAATTCGCTCATCTGCATATTTAGCCAACTCTTTATGATCACCAATCATAACAGAATGTATGGAATGCTGAAACATTGAAAGATCATTAGAATCATTCCCAAAGGCAACATAACTATGATCTTCAATCCCTAACTTTTTTAATGCATTCCATTTATCAATATTTTTTGGGCTTATATCGATCGTGTTTTCGTTGCTATGTCGATGAGCTACAACATTTAATGGTTTTAGTTCTGTTACAAAATCATCATAATTATCCATTGTTAGAATCAAAATTTTTACAATGGAATTTAAGTCATTCACTGATACTGATTTTGCTAATTTATTTACGTCTACATTTTTTAAAATTGGATGATCACTAGGTCCGGTATAAGCATAGTCCCAATCACTATCAATCAAGTAAGTAGCATTTTGCTTTTCAATAATAAACAGAATTTTTTCCACTTGTTCATCCGTAAACGCATTTGAGAAAATCACTTTTCCATCTTTAGAAATAAGTGATCCATTTCCTCCTATTAAAGTGTGTTTATAAAATCTTTCATGTAAGACGGGCAACATATCTCGGATTGGCCTGGCTGAAGCAAAAATAATTTCATGTCCCTCTTTCTCCAATTGCCCAAAACACGCAAGTAGGTTTTCAGATACAGGTGCTCCCTTAAAACAAATGGTTCCATCAAGGTCAAATACAAATCTCATGTTTAATTATCTCCTTTAATTGAAATAAGAATTTGTTTATTATTGTTACATTTGATCAATAATTTGAAAGTTATGTATTATCAATATATAGTATCATATGGAATTGTTGTGTATATTTTTTTATGAACTGCTTGTGGCTTTTTTGCTTTTCAACACCTGAAAAGAAATTTCTTACTAATTTGTAAAGGTATTTCCATATTATTATATCATAATAGAACACTTGGCAAAAAAAAAGAGGTGGCTCTGAAGGCGTTAAGTCAGTTAAACTTAAGTTTGACACCACCCCACTACAACACAAAAACTTAATTGTGGAAAA
>JADBKC010000226.1 GCA_014896555.1 Caryophanales bacterium
TTCATTACAGGCCACCGAAAAAACGGAGAAGAAGACAACCATAAGTGGGATGCGCTTGCAAAAGGAATTGATACTCTTGCGATCTATATGGGGGTGAAAAATCTTCCTTACATCCAGCAAAAGCTGCTTGAACATGGGAAGAATCCACATACACCGATAGCATTCATTCATTGGGGTACGTTCAGCGAACAAAAAACGGTCGTCAGCAATCTTGAATCTGCCGCAGATATCGCTGTTAAGGAAAAAATTGAAAATCCGTCTCTTATTATTATTGGAGAGGTTGTAAAAATGCGGCAGAAGATCAGCTGGTTTGAGCAGCTGAATATGGATGAAAGACTGCTTGTCAGCGAGGGAATTTAATGGAAGCCATTCTTTATATCTGTCATGGAAGCAGGGTGAAAAAAGCGTGTGAGCAGGCCATTTCTTTTATAAAAAAATGCATGGCGCAAAGCCCAGTTACCATTCAGGAATTTTGTTTTCTTGAATTGGCATCTCCCACGATCGAAGAAGCATATGAAAAATGCGTCCAAAGAGGCGCCGATAAAATTATTGTTCTTCCTGTCTTGCTTTTGACAGCTGTCCATGCAAAAGAAGAGATTCCAAACGAACTTGAACGAATCCGAAAACGATTCCCGCACGTGGAAATGGTATACGGCAGACCAATTGGGGTACACCACCATATGATTGATATTTTGATTGAACGGCTTCATGAAACAGGAGAAGACTTGAGTGAGGATTCTATGGTTCTTTTAATCGGAAGAGGAAGCAGCGATCCAGACGTAGTGCGTGATTTGACCCAAATCGCACAGCTGCTAAAAAGGAAAGCTGGATTAAGCAGGGTAGACACATGTTATTTAACAGCCGCAAAACCCAGTTTGGAAGAGGCTCTTTTTGCGGCAAACAAATGCAGCTATAAAAAAATATTTATCATCCCATATCTGCTCTTTACAGGAATTTTGATGAATACCATTCAAAAGACGATTAAGAACGGTTTCGCTGATGGAGAAAAGGAATATATATTATGCCATTATCTTGGATACCATCCGTTGATCGGAAACATATTGCAAGAACGTTATGCTGAAATTTCGGGTGGAATTGACCGTGTATCCCATTATGCTTGATACGACCAGTTACCTTGCATTAAAAAGGAAACATTCGTATGTAAGGATTTTCTTAACTAAAATTCATACTAAAAATCCCTGAATAGGAGGACGAAATGAAATTTTCATAGCTTTTATTGGTTTCTTTGCACAGTTAATTGATGGGTCATTAGGAATGGCTTATGGTGTAACCTCTTCTTCGCTTTTACTGGCATTTGGCATTACGCCGGCTGTGGCATCTGCTTCTGTTCACTTATCCGAAGTCGTAACGACAGCAGCTTCGGGGATTTCGCATATTAGGTTCGGAAATGTGGATCGGAAAATGGTGTTTCGCCTAACCATACCAGGTTCTATCGGGGCTTTTGTTGGAGCATGTTTTTTAAGCAATTTGCCCGGAGACTTAGTAAAACCATATGTTTCAACATTCCTTTTGATTCTTGGTGTCTATATCATGATGCGGTTTTTATTTTTGTTTAAACCTACCGAATACAAGGAATCTCCTCCGCTGCCGTATAAACAGTCCATCCCTTTAGGACTGATTGCTGGGTTTGCGGATGCTACCGGCGGGGGCGGCTGGGGACCGATTGCAACGCCCATTCTTTTATCGAAAAAAGGAATGACGGCCAGAAAAGTGATTGGAACAGTCGATACAACAGAGTTTGCTGTTGCCGTATCAGCTTCTTTAGGTTTTATCATCTCTCTTGGATGGGACACAGTGAATTGGATATGGGTAATTGCTTTGATGCTTGGAGGAGTTTTTGCTGCACCGATTGCAGCCTGGCTTGTGAAAGTCATGCCTGCACAGATGATGGGAGTATTTGTAGGAGGCTTTATTATTTTGGTAAATGCCCGGACTCTATTATCTGCCTGGCTGCCGAATTCTACTGAATACTATTCTCTTATTTACAGCATCATTTTATTATTATGGGGAACAGCTTTGATTTTCTCTATTAAAAAACGAATCAATGTAAATAAAAATAACCTAGTAAAAGGTTCGACCTTCCAAAGTGATCATTGAACAATCTGAGTCTTAATTTGGGCTCAGGTTTTTTTTATTTGTGCGCCCAGCTAGCTTCAGGGTGCTTGTTGGTGCAAGTCCAACCCGAGT
>JADBKC010000059.1 GCA_014896555.1 Caryophanales bacterium
CCGGAATAACAGAATCAAAGACGGCAAAATGGTTAATGCACTAATCAGGGAATATGCCGTGTCAATAACCGTTGTGATCCCAAATGTTTTAAGGACCGGGAAGCTTACAAAGATGAGAACGGAAAAGCCGCCAATGACTGTTAATCCTGAAGCCGTTATGGCTTGACCAACTTTGGAAATAGCCACCTTAATGGCTTCACCTGCACTATGTCCTTTCGCTTCTTCTTCACGGTATCGCTCCATTATCAAAATGGTAAACTCAGTACCAATCCCTAATACAAGAGAACTTAACGCTGTTGTAAGCGGATTGTACGAAATGTTGAGAAGTTTTAAAGTTCCCGGTGAGAAACCAAGTACCAAAGCTATTGGTACCAATGGGTAAACAGCGTGCTTAAAACGCCTGTAGACCAGCAACAGTCCGACAAAAATGATGGCTAAACCCGCGCCGATCATAAGTCCATGGTTCGACCCAATATTATTGATTCCCTCAAGCATCATGACCTGGGCGCCGGCTGGATTTGCTGTAACACCTTTTGGAGTATTGACATCTTTAGTAATCTTGTTCATTAATTTCAACTGTTCATCTGTGGATAAGTCTTTGTTAATTTTAAACTGGATGGTAGCGTATTGATGATTTTTACTAATCAGCGTTGTTTTCATCAATTCAGGCATGTCATTCACTTTATTCTTAAGGTCATTCTTCTCGACAGGCAGATTACCATTATTTATTGTTCTCAGCGTTGTTGCTAAGCTTGTAACACCCTCTACATCTTGATATTTCTTATTTTCCTTCTTACCAAACTGATCCATCCACTTCACTACTTCCGGTTTAGTGACGTCTTCAGCCTCAACCAAATAAGTAATGTAGGTGGTAGACCCAACAACACTTTGCAAATATTTAGTGTTTTTCAATGCAGGCAAGCTTTGCGGAATAAGCTTCTGAATATTGGTCTCAGTTGGGATGGAGCTTTCTGCAGAAAAACTAAAGCATGCTAAAATGACTGCCGCAACCAATATCGGAATAGAAACTTTCCCAACCCAACTAGTATAATGACTTAAGAAACGTGATAACAGCGACTCATCCGTTTTGCTTTTCTTAATAGGCTTTTCTTTTCTGTCTAATAATCGGAACGTGGAGAACATCATGACTAAGTCAACCAAATAACAGCAAACAACACCGATAGCTAAGGTTAATCCAAACTGCTGCATCATTGGCGCTTTCGATAAAAACATCGTTAGAAAGCTTAGAGCCATAATCAAAACCGCAATTCCAACGGCAGGACCCATATTGGTAATTGACCGCGTTATGGCAAGATGGACATTAGCTTCCTTTGAATATTCTTCTTCGTACCGGTTATGGAATTGTACCCCGAAGTCGGTTCCCAAACCGATGATAATTGGTAAAGTCGCCATTGTTGCAAGTGTAATGGGTATCCCTAACCATCCCATTAAACCAAAAGTCCAGATTAAGCCAATCAGTACAAAGCCTAAGGCCAGCAACCGCCGCCGTACCGGAAACACAACAAATAATACAATAATCATGACGACAACCGCTAAAACCAGCATAAGTTCCATAGTAGTCATGACACTCGTTTTAATTTGCCCCAAAATAGCTGGAGTACCGGCTACTTTCACACTAACTCCTGTACCAAAGTCACTGTTCTTTACCAGCTTTTGAATATCACTGTTCAGTTTCACATACGTATTCATATCTGTGTTCTTGGATGTGTTTAAAATCAGTAATACGTGCTCTCCGTTCTTAGGCAACAAAATGTTCAACTGTGACGGAACTTTTCCGTGATCAGAAAAGATGATCTGCCGCAACAGCTTATCGCTCATGTTTTGTACTTCCGGCAGATATCCTATTATTTGTTTTTGTAACTTCGTCTTTTGTTCACGGTTTAACAAACTCATCACATACTGCTGTTCTTTATCCTTCTGCTGCTTAGTCAGTAATTTTTGCAGCTCTGCCTGTTGCTGCTCGATGGTCATTTTCGTTCCTGTTACAGCATTTTTCCTTGCTAAGTCCGCCATTTTCGTCTTCTGTTCGGTTGTTAATAAGTTTTCCAAGTAAGCCTCCACTTGCTTTTTCTGGCTAGTCGTCAATGAATTTTGCATGCTAGTTTGTATTTTTTGCTTTTGGTCAGCTGTCAATGAATTCATAATGGTTTTCTGTAACTTGCTGTTACTACCTAACTCAGAGCTACCCAAAGAACCATGCTTACTGTTCAGTTCAGAGTTCAACACATTAACGAAATTAGTTCCACCTGTAATATTGTCAATTCTATTGGCTTTGCGCATAAATTGATCAATTTCCTGTGCTGTGTGGTGTGAAACCAATTGATTTTTATCACCCGACAGTAAAATAAATAATGAATCTCCACCAAAATTCTTTTGGTATATCTTTGTATTCTTATAAACACTCGATGATTTACTGATAAACACCTCGTTACCCATTTGCATTTGAATTTTGGGCAATCCTAAAGCAAACATAACAGTTAGCGCTAGAAAAATCATAATATTCACTCGCGCATGCCTGCTAATGAAATCGCCGATAGTTTCAAAAACTTGTTTCATCTAAGCTTATCCCCCTTATTCACATTCCATATTTCCAATTTTGACGAATACACTGGAAAGACCAAAAAGTGAACAGCATTTTATCATATAATCCATTCACTGAATTACCGCTAGAGATTTGGTGTTATTTCATCTAATTGTTCTATGTATATATGCTGTCGAGGAAATCACCATTCATTACATGACTCTTGCTACAATATCACAAAAAACCAAAAAACTAATCACAACTATATTTGATTCCTCTTTTCCGATTACTTCGCTTTGGCAATCGTTTCTTTTCTATCTTCTCACTTCCTTTCGTCTGACCTTTTTTTCCTAACTGACGGTTCGTTCACTACACATCATTTTTTGTTTTAACTCATCTATCATACGTTCAGCCGCTTCTTCACCTGCTTCAATACATTCCTCCCATTTCCTAAAATCAAATGCCGGAATATGCCCCACTTCTGGTCGAATGATAACATCAGCACGACTAAGACTGTTATGCTTTCTTTCAGCGGTCATCAGACTGTAGGAACGATACACAACTTCAACCATATTACGCGGCGGTTTCTTATTATGTTCCCGGGCTACGTCGACAGCAATGATCAACTGACCATTTTCCTGACCCAATTCTTCTATCGGTAAGTTATTTAGTACCCCTCCATCAACCAACATTTTACCTTCATGCATCACAGGAGCAAAAACACCAGGAAAAGCTGTAGTAGCGCGTAGTGCAGTCTCCAAATCTCCCTTGTCAAAAATCACCTGCTTGCCTTCAATCAAGTCGACGGAAATAGCTTTAAATCGAATGGGAAAATCCTCAATCATCAGCGTATTTTTTCCATGCTGTTTTAATAGTTTATGAACCATCATGTGAATACCATTGCCGTCAATCAATCCCCGATGCCTGATACCAACATCGAACAAGCGATATTTTGGTGTCTTTTGTATAAAAGTTTCCAGAGTATAAGGTGAAATTCCAGCTGCATATAAACCTCCAATGGCACCGCCCATACTCGTACCCGCAATACTATCAATAGGAATCCTATGTCTTTCAAACACTTTTAATACACCTAGGTGAGCAAATCCTCTGACAGCTCCACCACCTAAAGCTAAACCGATTTTTCTCATATCCCTCTCCTTTAAATCAAGTTTATTCAGCACTTTCTACAAATCGTCAGCCATATTTTCCGTATTTTCATTTTTACTTAATCGCCCAAAATACAACCATTGAAAAGACTCTTTTATTATAGGTAATTCCTCGTCAACAGGTTCTTCTCATAAAACGATCCAAAAATGAGTTAGAAACTTATACATGGAAAAAATCATTTTCCCGCATATTCCTTCAAACATCCCCAAAAGACCCAAAAAAAAGCTACAAACAAAGAGTTAAGCTTTTAATCAAAAGCCGAACTCAAAAAATCAGAAAGCATTTCTTTCTCTTCATCCGAAAGACCTGCGATCAATTGAAGAAATTTAGAAACAAGATCCACTATTTCCGTACCAAGATCATCGTTCATCGTTTCAATAATCGTTCCAAGAACGGTGCCGACAAACATCGTCATTCCCATCTCTCTGCTAGGCGCTTTTTGGAAAAGACGCTGAATGAAAAATTCCGTTTTATTTCCAAGCTTCTTCACATACATTGCAAATAATCCGATAATATAGGCACAAAAATTAAGTCTAGTATTAATTTTGGAAATTTCATCTAATACGATCTTTGTAGCATCTTTTAGACTGCGGTGATTCAAATTTTTCAATAACGCTAAAACTTGTTCAACCGTTTTTTCCCAATCGTTTAGATCAATCGTTTCATTACGAACTTTTTTGAGCAAATCCCAGGCTTTGGATGTAGGGATAAACACAACCTGTGAACGCCCAGTCTCCTTGTTATTGACTTCATAACTGCGAGAAATAAAACCCTGTTTTTCTATTTCTTTTAACATGTCATAAGCCGTCCATTTACTAACTCCCATTGATTGTGCCAAGGCTTCGTAATGAATGGGTAGGTTCGTTTTCTGATGCAACTCCATTAATTTATGTAAAAATTGCAATCGGCGTTTAGTTAGCGGCACGATAATTATATACCTCCCTATTCATCTATTACAAAACGTTTTTGTGCTTTTTGTGTCTTAAACTTTAACATCAAATGCCTTTATAGTCAAGTTGAATCTCAGTAATTTGGAATTTTTCTTTCTCCATTTGTTCCTGTTAAAAAACAAATGCCTAAGATACTTCATACAATACTCAAAAAATGGAGTTGATGTTCATGGCAAGATGGATCGATGTATCCGTATCACAACATAAATTAAAACTATTTGACGGAAACAGACTGATAAAAGCTTACCCAATAGCAGTTGGAAAAATATTGACACAAACCCCTTATGGGACATTTACGATTATCAATAAACAACGTCATCCCGGCGGACCATTTGGAGTTCTTTGGATGGGATTGTCAAAGCCACATTACGGTATACACGGAACCAATAATCCTGCTTCGATCGGTAAAAATGTTTCGCATGGTTGTATTAGAATGTTTAATCGTGATGTTCTTGAATTATCATCTAGAGTTCCAATGGGTACGAAAGTTTTTATTCATAGATGACTCTATTCATCACACCCCTTTACTGCAAAGCTTTTGTTAACATCGCAATCGTTTTTTTGTATTGAATGAGAGCCCGTTGAAAAGCTGGAGGTTGAGGCAAATACTTTTTTATATTGAGTGATTGCTTATTTGCAAAGTGATATCACTATATAAAAAGACATCATTATCTATGATGTGGCTGAAATACATAGCATGCTGAAAAAACTTAAAATACCAAAAAATTTTAATCAACATATCAAACGTGTATTCTTATTTGAATATGTGAGCATAAAAAAGCATCTGTGGAGTGCTCCTACTATCGTAAAATTGTCCAGATCACAAATAAAATAAGAGTCTTCACAAATGCAATTCTCAATTTATCAAAAACAAAAAGTGGGCAAAGCTCATCCAATCTCCTTAGATCCCTAGCTACATCACCCGTTTAAACATTTTTTCTAGTTCGTATGACGAAAAATGAATAATAATAGGGCGGCCATGGGGGCAAGTGAACGGGTCGGAAGCTTTCCGTAAATCATCCAAAAGCGCCTGAATTTCATCTTGTCGCAAATGGTGATTCGCTTTAATGGATCGTTTGCAGCTCATCATAATGGCTGCTTCTTCCCTCAGTTTTTTAATATCGACCGTTTTCATCGTAATCAGTTGTTGAAGGATATCTTCTATGATCTCTTGTTCTTCTCCTTTTGGGAACCATTGGGGATGAGCGCGTACAATAAAGGAATGGATGCCGAACGGCTCCAGAAAAACCCCCACTTTTTCCAATTCATCTTTATACTCCATAATTTTCATATACTCGTCAGCAGAAAATTCCAATGTCAACGGCACTAACATTTCTTGTAGTTCCTTTTCCACTTGTCCCACTTTTTCACGGAAAAATTCATATTTGATTCGTTCTTGAGCAGCATGTTGGTCAATAATGTAAAGTCCTAGTTCGTTTTGAGCCAGTATATAAGTTCCATGCATTTGGCCGATGGGGTATAGCGGAGGAATGCGGCTCTCCTGTTGACTTCTCTCTGTTGTTTCCAATGAAGAGTTGTCATCGGCCGCCATAACCGTTTCTAATTCTGGAACATCAGATTCTCGAACAAAATCAGGAAGGCTCTTCGACTCCGATTGCACTTGTTCTGACATTTCGATCGGCAGACGTTTCTCCTGATTTTCCTCATACGTTTTTGGCAGCGAAGGCTGACGATGAATAGAAATGGCTGTATTGGGAATAGGTTTCGTTTGTTTCGGCAGGTGGTCAAGTTCAAAACTTTGCTGGACAGTTTTTTCCTTTTTCCATTTAGGTGCAGCATTTTCCAACGGAATCAATTGCTTTGACCGAAACGCTTCTTGAATGGTTTTCATCATCAGCTCATTCAATTCTTGTTCCTTGCTTAAACGAACCTCCAATTTGGATGGATGCACATTGACATCTACCAGTAGAGGGTCCATTTGGATCATTACTAACGCAATAGGATATCTTCCAATCGGAAGCAGCGTGTGATAGCCTTCCTGAATGGCTTTTACTAAAGGATAATTTTTGACATATCGGCCATTGATAATAGTCGAAATATAGTTGCGGGAGGCACGCGTTAACTCCGGAAGGGAGATCCATCCCTCAATTTCAAAATCGATGCTCCTAGCCGAAATCGGGATCATTTTTTTAGCCGTGTTGAGTCCATAGATAGCGGCGAGAACTTGCCGAGCATCCCCATTTCCGTTTGTTTCAAGCAAAACTCGGCCATTATGTCGCAGCTGAATAGAAACGTCTGGATGAGCAAGCGCAAGACGATTGACCGTATCGGTAATGTTTCCAAGCTCCGTATGAATCGTTTTCATATATTTCAGCCTTGCGGGTGTATTATAAAAAAGATTGGAAACGATCACTTCCGTCCCTTTACGAGCGGATGCTTTTTCCTTCCGAACGACCTTGCCTCCTTCTAAGACAGCTCTCGTAGCGGCCCCTTCGCCTGTTCCTGTCGTGATTTCTAAATAAGATACCGAAGCAATGCTTGGGAGCGCCTCGCCGCGAAAACCGAGTGTACGGATGCGAAATAAATCTTTCTCATCCTTGATCTTGCTTGTGGCATGTCGTTCAAACGCTGTCAACACATCTTCTTCTTCAATTCCGTCCCCATTATCCATTACCCGAATGGATTGGAGACCAGCTTCCTCGACATCGATTTCGATCACCGTGCTATGGGCATCTATGGCATTTTCCACCAATTCTTTAACAACCGATGCAGGACGTTCCACGACTTCTCCCGCCGCAATTTTATTGGACAACATGTCGTCGAGTTGAATAATTTTTCCCATAAAAGCCCTCTCCTTTCCTCGATCCTCTAAATGGACGGCTTAACGGAGATTCATTTCATCATGTTATTGATTTAGTATTTTTTGCAATTCATATAACTTGTTTAACGCTTCTAACGGAGTCGTTTCTAATAAGTTGAGAGCTTTTAACGCTCGGGCTGCTTCTTTTTCCCGCGGAGTGACGGCTGCTTTCGGTTCTGTCTTTTGCTCCTCATCGAAGAAAGACAGCTGCTCCACTTCCTGTTTCACTGACGTCTTGGAATCTTTCTTTTCACTTTCATCGGTTTTTTCCTTATTAGAAGGAGAAGCACCTGTAGATTCGAGATCTTTCAAAATTTCCTTCGCTCTTTTAATCAACGTTTGAGGGAGGTTCGCTAATTCCGCCACGTGAATACCGTAACTTTTATCTGCAGCTCCTTCTTTTACCTTATGAAGGAAAACTAATTTTCCGTTTTGCTCGACGGCACTTACATGAACATTTTTCAATTGATCCAGTTCTTTCTCCAAAACCGTTAATTCATGATAGTGGGTCGAGAATAAAGTCTTAGCCCCAATATGATCATGGATATATTCAATGATAGCCTGTGCCAAAGCCATTCCATCATATGTAGAGGTTCCTCTGCCGATTTCATCGAAAAGAATTAAAGAATTTTGCGTAGCATGGACAATGGCATTTCTTGCTTCGATCATTTCCACCATAAACGTACTTTGTCCTGAAATCAAATCATCACTCGCGCCAATTCTCGTGAACACTTGATCGAAAATAGGCAGAACCGCTTCTTCGGCCGGTACAAAACAACCAATTTGGGCTAAAATAGCCGTTAAGGCAATTTGTCTCATATACGTGCTTTTTCCTGACATGTTGGGTCCAGTGATGAGCAGCATTTCCCGACCTTTGTCCATTAAACAATCATTGGCCACATACATTTGTGAATCCATGACTTTCTCTACAACCGGGTGGCGTCCCCCTTTAATCCGTAATGTTCGCTCATTGTTAAAACGCGGTTTTATGTAGTGTTGTTTTTCGCTGACAGTGGCAAAACATTGCAAGCAATCTATCTCGCTGACGGTTTTCGCCAAAGCCTGCAGTCTCGGAATAAAAGATTTAACATATTCCCGAATTGATAAAAAGATTTCGTATTCCAAATCCACGCTTTTTTCTTCCGCTTGTAAAATTAAAGCTTCCTTTTCTTTCAATTCCGGTGTGATAAAACGTTCTGCATTGGCCAACGTTTGTTTACGTTCATAGCGCCCCTCTTCCAGCAAATGTAGATTGGCTTTTGTCACTTCAATATAATATCCAAACACGCGGTTATAGCCGACTTTCAACGATTTAATTCCGGTCCGCTCTCTTTCTTCTTTTTCCAATTGAGCGATCCATTTTTTCCCGTTTTGACTAGCGTCTCGGTAGCGATCCAATTCAGCGTGGTAACCGTCCTTGATAATTCCGCCTTCTTTCACGGACAATGGCGGATTCTCGACAATTGCCCGTTCGAGCAGATCGGTTAATTCTTCACACGGGTCTAATTTAGAAGCTAATGTTTGAATATCGTCATTGTCCATTTGATCTAATAGATCTTTCAAAGAAGGTATTTGCTGAAGTGATTTTTTCAGCTGGATTAAATCCCGGGCGTTGACATTTCCAAATGCCACTCTGCCGGCAAGCCTTTCAAGATCGTAAACTTCTTTTAATCGCTCTCTTAGCTCTTGACGTTCAAAATAACGGTTCAGCAGCAAATCGACAAGAGCCAGCCGCTTTTCAATCTTGCTCTTTTGAATGAGCGGACGGTCAATCCACTGTTTTAACAGTCTTGCACCCATAGCGGTCATTGTTTCATCGAGGAGCCATAAAAGAGAGCCTTTTTTCCCTTTCGATCGAATTGTTTCCGTCAACTCCAAGTTTCTTTTGGAATAGTAATCTATTTTCATATAATGGTGAACGTGATAGATTTCGACTGTTTGCAAGTGGTCCAGGCTTCTTTTTTGTGTGCGGTATAAATAATTGAGAAGCCTAGCAGAGGTTGAACGCAAACGTTGATCCTCAAGTTCTTCCAAAAGATCCTGATATTCCGATTGGACCTTTGCATTTTCTTCATACGAAATGGTCAACAACAACCGTTCTTTCACTATTTTTTGAAAGTCGTTTTCCAAAGAAGGATCCAGAACAATTTCTTTTGTTCCAAGCGTGGAAAGCTCGTTTACAACATCTTCAAAAGCTGTCAGCAGAGTCACGCGATTTTCACCGGTCGATAAATCCGTATAGGCTAGTCCAAATGTCTTATCTTCCATGATAGAAACCGATGCGATATAATTATTTTCTTTTTCCAGCAGTCCTTTTCCTTCCATCATCGTTCCAGGAGTAATCAGCTGGATCACTTCGCGTTTGACTACCCCTTTTGCTTGTTTAGGATCTTCTGTTTGTTCACATATCGCCACTTTGTAGCCTTTTTCAATCAGCTGCTGAATGTAGCTATCGGCTGAGTGATACGGGACACCACACATTGGAATCCGTTCATCTCCACCGCCGTCTCTGCTAGTTAAAGTAATTTCCAATTCTTTCGAAGCCTTAATGGCATCATCAAAAAACATTTCATAAAAATCGCCTAACCGAAAAAATAAAAAGGCATCTTGGTATTCAGCCTTTATTTTTAAATATTGTTGAATCATTGGAGTATATTGCGGCATTTGTTTCTCCAATCCTTTCCCGGAGCCTATTTCTAACAAAGTATAATTATATCATAAAAGAAGCATATAATAAAAAACAGCCTAATTCCTTCCTTGGAATAGGCTGCTGATTCTTCGAATATTGGCCATTCAGATTTCTTATTCTTCTTCATCGTCGACGATGAAATCGGGATCGAGTTCTTCAAAGTCTTCATCGGATAGTTCAGAATCCCAATCATCATCTTCAACGCCATCTGGATCCATCATGACGCAAACTTTTGTCTCGCCAATGACTTCTACTAAAAACTCTCGTTCAATATGAACAACCATTTTATTGCCATTCGAAGAAATGACAGCTTCATTACAATTTGGCTGTTGTAGTACACGTGCGATTACTTCTTTATCATCAAGACAATCGGGGTCGCGATACTTTAATTTTACAACATCCACATACTCCACTTTTTCTGTAATAACGGAAGTTTTTGTGTTGTCGTGATGAGAATACCATAGGTTTATATCATAGGTCCCTCTAATTTCGACCGTCTTGCCGCTCTTCTTTGCTTTATATTCGTGATTAATAATCCAGCAGCCAAGAATACTTGAAGGATGATGCGGCGGAGTAATCGTATGATGGGACTGGGTAAATTTACGCCCCTTAGCTACAACTGCCTTTGTTATTATTTCTCTAAATTCTGGCATTGATCGAACCCTCCTCATGTAATTTCACTTTATCCTATGCGGAGGGATAAACGGGTGTGCTAAAGCCTCGTGTTTTTTCCAACATTCGGGATTCCTTTAAATAGATTTTTGTTTCCTACTAACAGCGCAAAAAAGGATCATTTCATTCGACATCCCATTTCTTGATTTTTTTACCGCTTCATTCATTTCATTTGGGGTTTAAATAGCTTATAGAAACCAAAAAAGCGACATGTGTTCGCATGTCGCCTTTTGGAGATTAACGGTGGTTCCCCGATAGTCTGTTTCTTACTTGAGCACCGGTTTCTCCTGTCAGCAGGTTTCCGCCTGTAGAAGTAATCACTTCGTCTGTCACTGTGTTGGAAATCGTGTTGGCCACGATTTGCAACAAATCGTTTACATCCACTTGAGATTCTTTAAACTGTTGAACAACGGGAATGTCGTCCAATTCTTTCTCAAGCTGCTCGATTTTTTCTTCCGTTATTTTCAGCGCTTCTGTTTTTCCGTAATGTTGAAAATTGACAGCCTGTTTTTGCAAACTTTTAATATTCGCTATTAATTGTCGAACTTTTTCATTTTCATGGATTTTGGCTTCCGCTTTTTTGAAAAAATCGACTTCTTCCGATTCCGCAATCATTTTTGCCAATTCTTTGGCGCGTTCGACAATGTCGTCTTTTGAGTATTTGGCCACCCTATTTCACCTCGACAGCTTCTCGTTCTACCACCATTTCTCCATTTAATGTCCATGTTTTGGCTTCCGTGATTTTTACTTTGACAATTTGGCCAATGGCAGATTTTGGTCCTTTGAAATTGACTAATTTATTTCTCCGAGTATAACCGGCCAAAACGTCAGGGTTGTTTTTGCTTTCCCCTTCCACGAGCACTTCCACCATTTCGCCTTCATATTTTTTCATCGCTTTGGCAGAAAGTTCATTCACAAGTTCATTTAATCGCTGCAAGCGTTCTTTCTTTACTTCCATCGGGACATTGTCTTTCATCTTCGCTGCCGGAGTTCCTTCCCGAGGTGAGTAAATAAAGGTGTAAGCAGACTCAAATCCTACTTCTCGTACAAGGGACAACGTTTCTTCAAACTGCTCTTCTGTTTCGTTCGGAAAACCGACAATAATATCTGTTGTCAACGCCACATCCGGAATCGCTTTTTTGATTTTGCGGACAAGTTCCAAATATTGTTCGCGAGTATATTTTCTAGCCATTATCTTCAAGATTTCGCTAGATCCCGATTGCACTGGCAAATGGATATGTTCCATTAAGTTTCCTTTTTTCGCTAGCACTTCAATTAATCGGTCATCAAAGTCGCGCGGATGGCTAGTGGTAAAGCGAATTCGTGGAATATCAATTTTGCGCAAATCATCCATTAAATCGCCAAGTCCATATTCTATATCGGTAAAATCTTTCCCGTAGGCATTTACATTTTGGCCAAGCAACGTGATTTCTTTGTATCCTTGCGCTGCCAGTTGGCGTACTTCTTGAATGATGTCTTCTGGGCGACGGCTGCGTTCTTTCCCACGCGTATATGGAACAATACAATATGTACAGAATTTATCACATCCGTACATAATGTTTACCCATGCTTTAATATTCCCTTGACGAACTTTCGGAAGGTTTTCAACGACATCTCCTTCTTTTGACCACACTTCGACGACCATTTCTTTAGCCATATAAGCTTCATTCAAAATATGAGGGAGACGGTGAATATTATGAGTCCCAAATACCATATCCACATACTGGTATTGCTTAAGCAATTTATTGACTACCGATTCTTCCTGGGACATGCAGCCGCAAACTCCCAATAGCAAGTCAGGCTTTTCCATTTTCAGCGGTTTTAAATGACCAATTTCTCCAAATACTTTATTTTCCGCATTTTCGCGGATGGCGCAAGTATTTAAAAGAATGACATTGGCATCTTCTGGCTGATCTGTCGGTTCATAGCCCAATTGCATTAAAATACCTGCCATTACTTCCGTATCATGCTCGTTCATTTGGCAGCCGTATGTACGAATATAGAATTTCCGGCCTTTTCCCATTCCTAAAAACTCTTCTGGAATGCTGAAATCTTCGTGGTATTTGACTGCTTCTTTTCCTCGGCGTTTGGCATCTTTCATGGAAGGCGGCATAAAGACCCGCTGAAAATATTTGCTGTAATCCTTTTCGGATTTTTTGTCCGAAGGATCAACCGTTTTCACTTGTTGACTTTGCAAACGTTGTTCTTCGTTCATGAAAATCCTCCATTCAGTTTTTAAGTTCCCTATTTTTTCATTATATCGGCTCTTTGTCATGCAGTTCAACTAAATCTACACATTCTCTTAGTATAAGGGGTTTTAGCCAATTAAACAATAATAAATGCCTAAAGAGACAGAAGACACAAAAACAGCACTCTCCCTTTTAGGAAGAAGTGCTGTTTTGTCTCATTCTCTTACATAAATTCTTCTACCAATTCATTGAAAAGTTCATCTGATAAACGCAGATCTTGTTGAATTAAAGGTTGTTCTGCGTATCCTTGAATTTGTTCTTGATAAGAAGGCTGTTCAGTATTTTGATAAATCAATCCCGTCACTAACCCGTTATGCTCCATTAA
This sequence comes from Caryophanales bacterium, assembly GCA_014896555.1. Taxonomy (GTDB): domain Bacteria; phylum Bacillota; class Bacilli; order Bacillales; family DSM-4216; genus Bacillus_O. The sequence continues at coordinate 13,416 of JADBKC010000059.1, forward strand.
CGTATTCATAGCCAAGGCGCGATTGGATGGATCATAATTTTCCACATCGCTTAATTTGAATAAATTTTCCTTAAACCAATCATACGTATTGATTTTGTTGTACGTCACGCATGGGCTAAAGACGTTGATAAAGGCGAAACCTTTGTGCTGTATGCCTGCTTCAATTAAAGCCGTCAATTCCTTAATATCGGTAGAAAATCCTTGAGCCACAAATGTCGCGCCTGATGTTAACGCGAGTTCCATCGGAGATAAAGCTGGTTCAATCGATCCATCCGGTGTTGATTTTGTGACAAAGCCGGCTGATGAACGCGGAGATGTCTGTCCTTTCGTCAAACCGTAAATTTGGTTGTCCATCACGATATACGTAATGTCAATGTTGCGGCGCAACGCATGGATCGTATGAGCCAATCCAATCGCAAACCCGTCGCCGTCACCACCTGCGGCAATAACTGTTAGGTCTTTATTCGCCATTTTCACGCCTTGTGCGATTGGCAACGCCCTACCGTGAGTACCATGCAATCCGTAAGAATGAATATAACCTGATATCCGTCCAGAACAACCAATCCCCGAAATGACTGCGAGCTGATCGGGCTCCAATCCAACATTCGCAGCGGCACGCTGAATAGCGGCTTGAACTGAGAAATCTCCGCATCCCGGGCACCAGTTAGGTTTCACATCATTCCGAAAATCTTTAAATGTGGCCATTTCACACAACTCCCTTGTACTGTTTAAATTTCCTGTGGTTGAAATAATTGTTTGCACTCTGTATAAACTTCGTTTGGCAAGAATGGATTTCCGTCGTACTTCAAGACATTTTCGATCTTTTCCGCATATCCCACATTCATTTTAATGATTTTTGCCAACTGGCCTGTAGCGTTATGCTCTACGACCGCTACTTTTTTCGCTGACTTCATCAAAGGCAATAATTCTTCGCTAGGAAACGGATGAATGAGCCGGATATGTGCATGATTCACTTTTAATCCGTCGTTTTCCAAACGTCCAATGGCTTCTTCAATTGCTCCGCGTGTCGAGTTGAATCCAATTAGCAGTAAATCCGCTTCTTCATGAGGGCAATTTTTGTAAACAGGCGTATTAAAACGGACATGCTGGATTTTTCGCATACGTTTATCCATTTGCTGTTTACGATTCAAAGGCTTTTCTGAAGGCTTCCCTGTTTCGTCATGTTCCACTCCTGTTACATGGTGAATGCCGTTTTTCATTCCTGGTATCACTCTTGGTGAAATGCCATCTTCCGTTACTTCATATCGTTTAAAATACCCTTTTTGAGGAAGTTCCGGCAACTCTTCTTGCAGAGGAATCAATTTTCCGCGGCGAATTTCCACTTTTGAATAATCGAGTGGTTCTACCGTCTGTTTTCCTAACGACAATTGCAGATCAGAAAGCACAATAACGGGACATTGATATTCTTCCGCAAGGTTGAAAGCTTCAGCCGTGTCATAAAACGCTTCTTCCACCGTGCTAGGAGCGATGACGATTTTTGGAATTTCGCCGTGGTTTCCATACAGCATCGCCATTAGATCCGATTGTTCTTGTTTCGTTGGCAAACCTGTGGAAGGACCTCCACGCTGAGTATCAATGATCACGATCGGCGTTTCTGTCATGCCCGCTAACCCGATCGATTCCATCATTAATGAAAGACCAGGCCCCGCCGAAGCAGTCAATGCTCGGATTCCACCGTAGCCGGCCCCTATGGCCATTGTTGCTGCAGCCATTTCGTCCTCCGTTTGAATCACGGTTCCACCAACAAGCGGCAATTTTTTAATTAAATACTCCATAATTTCAGATGCAGGAGTGATAGGATAAGCGGCCATAAATCGTGCTCCCCCCGCAAGCGCTCCAAGCGCGATTGCATCGTTTCCAATCATAAACATCCGTTTTTTCCCATCGGCTGGTGCTAGCTCAAGATGGCTGATTTTTCCTCCTGTCAGAGAAAGCATAAATTGATACCCTTCCCGTATGGCTTCCATGTTTTTCCGTACGACGGCTTCTCCCTTTTTGCCGAAAATTTCTATCACTACTTCGTGAAATACTTCAACGTCAATATTTAAGATGGCGCAAGTCGCTCCAACCGCCACCATGTTTTTCATAAGAGAAGTTCCAAGATTTGTTGCCAACTCCGTAAACGGAACAGAATAAAGAACCGCTTTTGTATCTTCCGGTTTCTTCGGTTCAAACTTAGAATCGGCGATGATCACGCCATGATCGTTCAGTTCTTTATAGTTGACATCGATGGTTTCTTGGTCAAAAGCCACTAAAATATCCAAATCATCGGCGACAGAATTGACTTTTGTCGAACTAACCCGTATTTTATTATTCGTGTGTCCACCTTTGATTCGGGAAGAAAAGTGGCGATATCCATAGAGATAATAACCTAGCCGATTTAAAGCAATGGAGAAAATTTCCCCCGTACTCTCAATTCCTTCACCTTGCTGCCCTCCAACTTTCCATGAAAGCTGCTCTATCATAAAATTACACCCCTTTATACGTTCACAATAAATTGCATTTACTTCTTACTAGTTTATCATTTTTTCAGTTCATTTCCTATTAATCCTGTTTCGAATAGAAAAAAATAAAAAGAAACCTTCCTTTTTCTGAACTATTCTCTTCTTTCATCAACACTCGTCACTGGGGAAAACGGCGGACAAAATTGTCAAACAAAAAACTTTTCACTTGTCGTGCAGAATAATATTTTAAAAGAGACTCTATTAGAATTTCGTAGTCTTTATACCGAGACAAACGAGGAATGGTTTTATCCATTCCGTCAAAATCCGAACCGAACCCTAAATGATGTTCCCCACCTAATGAACAGATATGATCAATGTGGCGAATGACATC